>JAPLKL010000008.1 GCA_026388095.1 Elusimicrobiota bacterium
GAAGGGCCGCGTGGCCGAGGTGACCGCCTACATCGGAGACTTGAGGGGCGCCCAGGAGAGATACGCTCTGCGGGCCCAGAACTACACCGCCGACGCCAACCTGCTCGACGTCACGGTCCCGGCCTTCAAGTACTTCAGCAACGCCGCGTCCATGACCGGCGGGAGCCAGACCGCCGGCTGGGCCGTCACCTTCACCCGCAGCGCGGGCGCACCGACCGCGTACAGCCAATACACGGTCACCTTCAACTCGCTGACCGGGAACTACAGCTCCAGCAACGCCAGCGCCATCAACGACCTGCTGCCGCAGTAGGCGAAGGCGGACGTCGGTCGCAGTCGGCGACGGGATCGCCAGGGGACGCCGGCCCCCCTGGCGGTCTCTTCTTAATACCTAGGCCGCGAACCTCTCCAGGCCCGACTCCAGCACCGCCAGGCCCTCTTCGAGCTGGCCGTCCGTGATGACCAAAGGCATGAGCAGGCGGATGACGTTCCCGTAAGTCCCCGCGCTCATGAGGATGAGGCCCCGCTCATAAGAGTGCCGGATGACGGCCGCCACGGCCTCCTGGTCCGGCTCCTTGGTCCGGCGGTCCTTGACCAGCTCCAAGGCCTGCAGCGCGCCCAAGCCCCTGACGTCGCCCACGCCCGGGAAGCGCCGGAAAGCCGCCAGGCGCTTGGGCAGATCCTCGGCCAGAGCCCGGGCTCGGCCGGGCAGATCCCCCTTTTCGAACAGCTCCAGCACGGCCAGGGCCGCGGCGCAGGACACCGGGTTGCCGCCGAAGGTCCCGCCGATGGCGCCCACGCCGGGCGCGTCCATGAGCTCGGCGCGGCCCACCACGGCCGAGATGGGCATGCCGCCGCCCAGGCCCTTGGCCAAAGTCATCAGGTCCGGGACCACGCCCGACTGCGCGCAGGCGAACAGCCCGCCCGCGCGGCCGAAGCCCGTCTGCACCTCGTCGGCGATGAACACGACCTTATGCTCCGTGCAGAAGTCCCGCAGCCTGCGCAAAAAAGGCGCGGGCGCGGGCACGAAGCCCCCCTCGCCCAGGACCGGCTCTATGATGAGGGCGGCGACCTGGTCCGGCCCCACGCCGCGCACCACGGCCTCGAAAGCGGCGAAGCACTCCGCCGAGACCCGCTCCGGGTCGTCGGTCGAGGGCCAGCGGTAGCAGTAAGGGAAGGGGGCCCGCACCACGCCCGGGTTGAACGGCCCGAAGCCCAGCTTGTAGGGCTTCTCCTTGGCGGTCAAGGTCATGGCCATGTAGGTCCGGCCGTGGAAGCCGTGTTCGAAGCAGACTACCGTGGGCCGGCCCGTGGCCGCGCGCGCGATCTTGACCGCGTTCTCCACGGCCTCGGCCCCGCTGTTGGCCAAAAAGGACTTCTTGGGGAAGTCCCCGGGGGCCAGGCGGTTCAGGGCCGCGCAGAGCCGCACGTAGCCCTCGTAGGGCGTGACGTGGAAGCAGGCGTGCAGGAAGTCCCGGCTCTGCCCCCGCACGGCCTCGGCCACGGGCGCGGCCAGGTGGCCCGCGTTGAGGACGGCCAGGCCTGCCGCGAAATCGATGAAGCGGTTGCCGTCCACGTCCTCCAGGACCGCGCCCTCGCCCCGCGCGATGAACACGGGCGTCACATGGAAAGGGCCGCGCGCCACCGCGGCCTGGCGCTCGGCCATCAGGGCCCGGCTGCGCGGGCCCGGCACCTCGGTCTTCAAGCGGATGGTCAAGTTCGCACCTCGACCGGCATGATACCAAACGCATAGGCCCAGGCATAGCCCGAAAGGCCCACCCGCGTCTGGGCCTTTCGGGATTCTTTTGTGCTAGAATATTTCCAGTGTGTCGGGCCTCGCGGAGGCCCCGGAGGAAACAAGAGGAATGAAAGTGAATGGCGTTGTGGCATCCCTGGCGGCGGCGGCCTTCGGGCTGACGCTGGCCACCCCCCCAGCCGCAAGAGCCGAGTCATCGGGCCTCAACTTCGATCAAGGCGTCAGCGCGTCCGATATCCTCAAGCAGGCCAAGGCGCAGACCGCGCAGGACAAGTCCGTCATCGCTCCCGCGTACATCGGCTCCACGCGCTACGACCGGGACTGCCGGACCGTGACCTTCAGCCCCACGGACCAGCCGGCCTCGGGCCAGATTGACCTGCGCTCGACCGAGTGGATCACCGAGTGCAACAACACCGGCGGCGGCACCTATCCCGGCCCCGGCGGACATCCGATACCGGTGCCGCCCCAGCAGAACTGCTGGGAACGCCCGGGCTACTCCTACAGCGGCCAGGCCCAGATCATGCTGCGCGACCGCCTGCAGCTCTTCCCCTGGGAGTACGACAAGTTCGAGGTCTGCCTGGAAGGCCCGTGGTACAGCCTCTACACGATCGACGCGGCCTATGAGTACAAGATGGTGCAGGGCGGCAACCGCGACGGCGACTTCATCCTGGCCCCTCTCAAGAAGAAGGCCATGAAGCCGGACCCGGCCGGCATCGTCGCGCAAGGCCTCTCCGCGAACATGATCCTCTCGCTCAAGGACAAATGGGCCTCCTACTACCAGGGAGAGCAGACCGTCTTGAAGGTCGAACTGCGCAAAGAGGTCTCTTTCTGGCCCGACCAGACGGTGCTGGACAAGGAGATCTCCGTGGCCCCGGCCGACGCCTACACTGTGGACCTCATGGCCTACGCCAAGGAGTTCTCGCAGAAACTCGAGCCGGGCAAGAAGTACTACGTGCGCTACGCCTTCAAGAGGATCGGCAGCATATCCAAGCCTGACCTCATGAAGGTCGGCGACACCGACAAGGTCCCCTATCAGCCCGCGACCTTGGCGGCCGCCTACTGAGGGAGCGCATGACGAGGAGACCCCCTGGCCGCGGCCGGGGGGTCCTCCTTGACGGCCCCGCGATTTGTTGCTACCCTAACCACCCATGGCGCACATCATGGTCGTCGACGACGACCGAGGCATCGTCAGCCTGATCAAGACGCTCCTGAACAAAGCCGGCCACCGCGTCACCACGAGCGGCTCCGGCCAGGACGCGCTCAAGAAGCTCGGGATGGAGCCCGATGCCCCGTCGGCGGAGCTGCCCGACCTGCTCCTGCTGGACATCATGATGCCCGAGGTGGACGGCTACAAGGTGGGGACCGTGATCCGCGAGCGCGAGCGGACCCGCGGCATCCCGATCGTGGTCGTCTCCGCCCTCCGGGACCTGAGCCCGATCTTCAACGCCACCGTCAAGGTCGAGGGGTTCCTGACCAAGCCTTTCGCCCCCGAGGACCTGCTCGCCCTCGTCGCGAAGATCCTCGCCGCCAAGGACGCGCGCAAGGATTAGCGGCTCAGCTGTTCCAGTTGTCGTGGACGCAAAGATAGGGGACCGGCACTTCCACGACCCGGCGCGAGCGCAGCCAGACGTCCAGACGGTCCTTCACGGGATTCAGAGCCAGCAGGGAATCCCTGAGCCCCGGGGAGAGCAGCACCGGATGCCCTCGGCGCCCCCCCTGGACCGGGACCACAGCCTCGGCCCCGCCCTCAGCCGCGCGCTCCGCCAGCAAGCGGAACAGCTCTGGCTCCCAGACCCGCATGTCCACGTGATAAAGGAAGGTCCAGCGCTCCAGGGGCAGGGCGCGCGCCAAGGCCAGGATCGCAGCCAAAGCCGGAGCTTCCGGGTCCACCGGCACCCAGACCGCGCGGGGCTCCAAGATCCGGCAGCGCTGCAGCCAGCTTTCCTGGATGGAGACAGCCACGTTCTCCAGGGGCAGGACCAGGCCCAGGAACTCCAGTTGCCGCTCCAAAAGCGGCTTGCCCTCCCAGTCCCGCCAAGCCTTGGGGCCCCCGGCCCGGCGGCCGCGGCCCGCGGCCAATAGGTAAGCCTGGCAGGCAGGCCCGTCCACTAGATCAGGGGAGCGCCCGCTCCAGGCGCTTGATGGAACACGGTGGCGGGCATGGCGAAGGCGATCTTCTCCTTGCGGAAGGCGTCGAGGATGCCCAAGTGGATGGCCTGGTTGACGTCCATGTAGACCGTATAGTCCGGGCCCGTCACATAGTAGACCGCCTCGAAGGAGAAGCCGGTCTCGCCGAAGGAGCTCAGGTGCGCCCGGTCGAACCGCGCCTTGGACTGGGCCGAGATCGCGGCCTTGAGGAGGGCCGGGACCTTGGCGACCTGCTCCGCCGTCGTCGTGTAGGGCACGCCCACCTTGAAGGCGATGCGCCGCTCGCGCAGCAGGCGGAAGTTCTGGATCTCCGAGGAGGTCAGCTTGGAGTTGGCCACGATGAGCATCTCGCCGGAGAGGGCGCGCACCCGGGTGGTCTTGATGCCGATGTGCTCGACCGTGCCCTGCTTGTCTCCCACCACGATGAAGTCCCCGACCACGAAGGGCCGGTCCAGGTAGATGGCCAGGGCGCTGAACAGGTCGCCCAGCACGGCCTGCGCGGCCAGGGCCACGGCCACGCCGCCGATGCCCAGGCCCGCGAGCATGGAGCTCACGTTGAAGCCCAGGTTGCTCAGCACGAAGAGCACGGCCACGACCCAGAGCAGGCCGCTGATGAGGTAGCTCAGGTTGCGCGCCGTGCCCTTGTCCGCCTCCGCGCCGCGGCCCTGGGCGCAGAGCATCTTGCGGATGGAATAATCGGCCCCGACGCGCAGCCAGGTCAAAGCCCGATAGGTGAGGGCCATGAGCAGGACGGCGTGCAGGAGATGCTCGGCCCGCGCAGGCAGGTCCAGATGCCGGGTGGCGGTCCAGAGGGCGACCAGCACGACCTCGGGCAGGCGGATCAGCTCCAGGAGGTCGACGAGCAAGTCGTCGAGGTCGGTCTCGGTCCTCGCGGCCAAGGCCCGCAGGCGTGCGATCACCACCTTGCGCACGATGGAGAAAGCGACGAGTATGCCGAGGAAGGTGCCTGCGCTGACCAGGTACTCCCAGACGCTGTTGCCGAGGATCTCGCGTTCGAGCATTCTGTGATGATAATGGATATCGGTGCCGGTGGTCAACTTTGTCAACTTCTCAACTTGTTGGTTGGTTGGGAAAGTTGATAAGTCAAGAAAGTCGACCACCGGCACCATCAAGGGGGCCAAAAAAGGTATAATCATGGAACTTCCGACGGAGAAAGAGGATAATGGCAACTACCGCTATGATGAAGAAGTCGACCACCAAGAACGCAGTCCCGGACTACAAGGTCAAGGACATCAGCCTCGCCGCCTGGGGCCGCAAGGAGATCACCATCGCCGAGGCCGAGATGCCGGGCCTCATGGCCCTGCGCGAGGAGTACGCGGGCAAAAAGCCGCTGGCCGGCGCCCGCGTCGCGGGCTGCCTGCACATGACCATCGAGACCGCGGTCTTGATCGAGACTTTGATCAAGCTCGGCGCCTCGGTGCGCTGGAGCTCCTGCAACATCTTCTCCACCCAGGACCACGCCGCGGCCGCCGTGGCCAAGGCGGGCGTGCCGGTCTTCGCCTGGAAAGGCGAGAGCCTCGGCGAGTACGACTGGTGCGTCGAGCAGACGTTGCGCTGGCCGGGCGGCAAGGGTCTCAACCTCATCCTCGACGACGGCGGCGACCTCACCAACATGGTCCACGACAAGTTCCCGGAGCTCCTCAAGGACGTCGTGGGTCTCTCCGAGGAGACCACCACGGGCGTGCACCGGCTCTGCCAGCGCCAGGCCGCCGGCACCTTGAAGTGCCCGGCCATCAACGTCAACGACTCGACCACCAAGAGCAAGTTCGACAACCTGTACGGCTGCCGCGAGTCGCTCCTGGACGGCATCAAGCGCGCCACCGACGTGATGGTCGCGGGCAAGGTCTGCGTGGTCGCCGGCTACGGCGACGTGGGCAAGGGCTGCTGCCAGTCTTTGCGCGGCATGGGCGCGCGGGTCCTGGTCACCGAGATCGACCCCATCACCGCCCTGCAGGCCTGCATGGAAGGCTACCAGGTCGTGACCATGGACGAGGCCGCAGCCCTTGGCGACATCTTCGTCACGGCCACCGGCTGCCGGGACATCATCGTGCGCAGGCACCTCGACGCCATGAAGTCGGGCGCCATCGTCTGCAACATCGGGCACTTCGACCTGGAGATCGACGTGGCCTCCATCGTCAACGACGAGAAGATCAAGCGCGAGATAGTCAAGCCGCAGGTCGACGAATTCATCTGGCCCGACGGCAAGAAGGTCATCGTCCTGGCCGAGGGCCGGCTGGTCAACCTGGGCTGCGCCTCCGGGCATCCGAGCTTCGTGATGAGCGCCTCCTTCACCAACCAGATCATGGCCCAGATCGAGCTGTGGTCCCACCGCGGCCAGGGCAAGTTCAAGAACGAGGTCTACGTGCTGCCCAAGCTCCTCGACGAGAAGGTGGCGCGCCTGCACCTGGGCAAGCTCGGGGCCAAGCTCACCAAGCTCACCAAGGCCCAAGCCGATTACCTGGGCATCAGCCCCGACGGGCCCTACAAGCCCGAGAACTACCGGTACTGACCCCTGATACGGAGAATCATCCGCCGCATCTTCGGTAAGAAGGCTCAGGCCGAGCCGGTGCAGAAGCACGCGCCGGCTCACGCCCACCCGCACGCGCAGGCTCCGGCGCATGTGCACGCTCACAAGCCCGCCCCCGCGATCCATCAGACGGGGCCTTTCGCGGAGTTCGGCCTCCTGCCCGAGCTCTACCAGGGCGTGCAGGCCCTGGGCTTCACGGAGCCGACGCCCATCCAGGCGCAGGCGCTGCCGCAGGCCCTCAAGGGCAAGGACGTGCTGGGCTCGGCGATGACGGGCAGCGGCAAGACCATGGCTTTCGTGCTGCCTCTGCTGCAGAAGCTGATCCTCTCGCGCAGGGCCAGGCCGGCCGGCCAGCAGACCAAGGGGCGCAGCACCGAGTATCCAGTGCGGGCCCTGGTGCTGGTGCCGACGCGCGAGCTGGCGACGCAGGTGGAAGAGGCGGTGCGCCAGTTCTCCCGCTTCACGCAGGCGCGTTGCGTGCTGATCATCGGCGGGGCCTCCTTCCACGAGCAGTTGCAGGGCCTGCGCAAGGGCGCCGACATCGTGGTGGCCACCCCCGGGCGGCTGTTGGACCATTACGGGCGGCGGCAGATCCGGCTCGACACGGTGGAAGTGGCGGTTCTCGACGAGGCCGACCGGATGCTGGACATGGGCTTCATGCCCGACATCCGGCGCATCATGCAGGCCCTGCCCAAGCAGCGCCAGACGCACATGTTCTCGGCCACCATCCCGCCGGAAGTGGCGCGCGTGGTCAATGAGTTCATGCGCGAGCCGGTGCGCATCGCCATCGACGCGGACAACACGCCGGCCTCGGGCATCACCCAGGCCCTCTACCCGATCAACGCGGGCGAGAAGTTCGAGCTGCTGCACTTCATCCTCAAGAAGACCAAGATCAAGTCGGCCGTCATCTTCACCCGCACCCGGTCCCGCGCCGAACAGGTGACGCGCTACCTGGAGGTGCGCGGCGTGAAAGTGGTCGCCTTGCACTCGGACAAGACCCAGGCCCAGCGCGACAACGCGATGGAGGGCTTCCGGGAGCAGAAGCACCAGATCCTGGTGGCCACGGACATCGCGGCCCGCGGCCTGGACGTGCGGCACATCAGCCACGTGATCAACTTCGACGTGCCCCTGCACGCGGAGGACTACGTGCACCGGGTGGGGCGCACGGGACGGGTCTTCGCCGCGGGCGACGCCATCACGCTCATGGCCCTCGATGAGGAGCGCTTCGTGGCGGCCATCGAGAGGCTCATCGGCACGCCCATCCCGCGCCTGGCCTTCCCGGAGTTCCCCTATAAGGTGCCGCCGCAGATGAAGGCCTACAAGGAGCCCATGGCCCAGCGGTTCAAGTTCCGCCGCCGCATCGCCCGCTCCAGCAGCCACCGCTTCCGCCGCTAGGCGGACTCCGGACCTGCGGACCCACCCCGCGCCGGGCCCTTCGCCGCTCCCCCGGGCCCCGCTCCGGCCCCATACTACCCTGAGTATGGTTCCCTTGGCGGTTCTGCTCTTCTTCGGACTCTCGGCCAGTGCCCGGGCGCAGCTGGATTTCAACGACCCCCGGGCCCTGGAAGACCTCGTTCACCAGGCCGCCCGGCTGGCCTGGGCCAAGGACGGAGGCTGGGCCGAGTTCCTCAAGTGGCTCTCGGCCGTCCTCCCGGACTGCCCCGCCCCGAAGCTCCCCGGCAAGGGCAAAGACAAGAGCGTCGGAATCTAGACTAGGGCTTCTGCATTGCCGTCATACAAAAGGCCGTCCAAGCCGGCGGCTTCGCGCAAAGTGGAAAAGCAATTCCACCTTGCCTGAGCTAGGCTTCTAAAGTAGAATTTGAGTGCAAGAGTCCTCTCGACCTGCTACAACACTGGTCAGCAGACTCTTATGTTCTACAGAGCTGGGTCAAAGGACATTTCGAGAATTAGGGAACGGTGTTCGAAAGGTTGAAGAGCAAGATCAACAACGGACAACAGGTCGAGAATTGGAAAACGGACTTCGAGCGTTAAGGGCCTGTAGAACATCGGGTATTGCGGTCGCGCGCAAGCGCGGAATACCAACGTGTGGCGGGCCTTTGCGGCACGCGCTTAGCGCGCGCCGCAAACCCCAACGTTATGCGTATTTGAAAATCAGACAATGAATTCTCTCTTGCGGGAACAACTGGTTGTCAAAGCGAAGCTAGCCAAGTCTAGGCTCCATTTCGTCCTAGATTTCGTCTGCATCGGGACCTGCATCATTATGGCCCGCACCGTGACCATGTTCCATCTGGACGATTGCGGGTCATCCGCAAGAATGCCCCAATTTGGTTCATGCAAGTACTCTGGCATCATCGATTTCGACTCATCATTCTTGTGCCTGGCCTGCCTAGGCTGGCTTGGGGTCTGTGGCTGGCATGCCCTCTTAGACTCTCCTGACGAAACGGCAGAAGAGAAACGACACATGTTGAGTGTCATGCCTCCAGTCATCGTTCTCTTGTTCTTGCTAGGGCTCGCGGCATTCCGGGTATTCCCATGTATTAGCGCGGTCTACGGTCTAAAGTACCCGCTGACCCTTCTCGGATATGCATTAACGGGCGCATGGCAATATGGTCCCAAACCTCTGTGGCGATTTGCGGTTAGTCTCTGCGTCGCGCAGGTCAGCGCGCTTGTTATATTGCGAAAATCTAGGACGCTTGCCGGACGAATGATGTCTGTAGTGCTTGGCTGCCTCTCGCTACTTGTTGCGCTCATTCTAATGACTTGGGTTCAGGTCTATAGGACCACATGTCATCAGATCAGGCCTGGGTATGGTGTAATGTTGGCTGGTGCAATCGTAGGCCTGTTGGTTGGAACCCTCGTGGCGTCCAAATGGAGAGTCCATCCACAGTGAAAAGAGGAACGCATAACATCGGCTGCGACGGCCGCGCGCAAGTGCGCGGAACGCCAACGTGGGGTCGGCCTCAGCGGCACGCGCATAGCGCGCGCCGTAGGCCCCATCGTTGCACACGCTAACCCTTGACAACGGCCAGAAATAATGTATACTCATTGTAGATACTTCCCAAGGAGATCCCAATGACTACCACCATTCAAAAATGGGGCAATAGCCTGGCGCTGCGCATCCCGAGCTCCTTGGCCAAGGATATCCATCTGCACCAAGGATCCTTAGTTGATATGGCCGTGGTCGAGGGGAAGATGGTCCTGAAGCCAAAGGGAGAGCGCAAGTACTCTCTTTCGCAAATGCTCAAGGGAATCACCAAGGCGAATCGGCACTCCGAGCATGATTGGGGCGGGCCCGTCGGGAAGGAAGCACTGTAATGACCCGAGCCTACTGCCCAAAACGTGGTGATGTAGTTTGGCTCTCCTTTGCGCCTCAGGCGGGCCATGAGCAATCGGGGCATCGGCCAGCTCTGACTCTCTCGCCGGCGGCCTATAACGACAAGGTGGGGCTGGCCATATTTTGTCCCGTCACGACGCAAATCAAGGGATATCCCTTCGAGGTCCGCCTCCCAGCTGGCCTAAAGGCATCCGGCGTCGTGCTGGCAGATCAGGTCAAGAGCCTCGATTGGCAGGCTCGAAGCGCCCAATTCTGCTGCAAAGTCCCGGAAGCGACTTTGGCAGAAGTGATGCATAAGCTCGAAACCTTGCTGGGCGCATGATCAGAAAGGCGGTGCACATCCGCACGAGCCGGCCTCTTAAGCGGCCGGCTTGCGGGGCTCCCGGCGGCCCATCATCGCGTTGAGGCACAGACAATGGCCAAAAATCAGTCAGAGAAAACATGATCCAACGCGACTGGTTCATGAACCACATTGAAATCATGGTGAAAGCCCTGAGCGCCGTTCTAGGCCTCAAGAACAAGGGCGAGATTCAAGCCGCGGCCGCGGCTCTTGAAGCCGCGATCCATAAGGCCTTCGGCATCAGCGAAAAACTGGCGCTTGCTCTTCCGCTGGAGGAAGTCCTCCCTCTGGCGTGCCGAGGCCAGGCACCCTCATCGGAGTTCCTATCCACCTTGGCCAGCCTCTTCCGCGAATGGGCGGGACTCTTGGAGACCCAGGGCCGCCCGGCTGAAGCCGCTGCGGCTCTGTCTCGTGCCCAAGCGCTTCTTCAGCTTGCCCAGTCCAACAACAAACAAAGCGAGGAACAAACATGAAAATGGCATTGATGGCTCTTCTCACTGTGGCCGGCATGTGCCTGCCTGCAGACGCGCAGCCAGAGACGTCGCCCCAGGACCTCCTGATCAAGAGCGAGGTCCAGACCGCGGTCAGCATGCTCAAGGCGGTCTACAAGAAGCACCAGCAGGGCGAGATGACCTTGGAGCAGGCCAAGAAGCTCGGCGCCGACCTCCTGCGGGACCTCAGCTACGGCAGCGACGGCTATTTCTGGGCCGACACCACGGCAGGCGTCAACATCGTCCTTTACGGCCGCAAGGACGTCGAGGGCAGGAACCGCCTCGAGGACCAGGACCCGAAGGGCACGTTCTACGTCAAACGATTCATCGCCAATGCCAAGGCCGGCGGCGGGTACGTCGATTACTGGTTCGCGAAGAAGGGCCAGACCGCGGCCGAGCCCAAGAGGTCCTTCGTGGCCCCGTTTGCGCCCTTCGGCTGGGTCGTGGGCACCGGCTACTATCGTTGAAACAGAGCCGGCGGCGCAAAGCGCCGCCGGCTCAAAGGCTCCCTCAGAAACCGCCGTCTACCACGTAGCGCTTGGCCGGATTGTCGTTGCGCACGGCCAGGTTCCACTTCTTGGCTTCCCCCGAGGCCAGCCGGACCTCATAAGGCACGAACCAGCCGCGGTACAGGCCTGACTTGAACGGCTTGCCCACCTGCACCACCCGCAGGCCGCCGAAAGCGGCCTGAAAATCCTTCCGGGCGGCGTGCGGCATGAACTTGACTGCCTCTTCCCAGTTCCGGTCGGCGCAGGCCAGGAAGAACGCCCGGGCCGTTTCCGCGGGCAGCATCCGCTCGTAACGCGCATTGTCCGCCAGCTGCTCAGGCTCGGTCAGCCAGACCACGTCCTTAGGCAGGGCCAGCGAGAACAGCGAGTCCGCGAGGCTCGGGTTGTACTCGATGTCCGTGATCTCGAAGGCCAGCGTCTCACCGGACCGGCCGCGCACGAAGACCTGCAGGCCCCTGAGCCACTTGGACTCCGCGTCGAAGCGGTAAACCCGGCGGTTGTCAGCCTCGATGATGGACTTGTTCTTCAGCCAGTCGTTGCTGAAGTCGCCCTGCGCCTTGGCGGCCACGGTCACCTCGATCTCCCCCTTCCGGCTCCGGCTGGGCCGCAGGGAAAGCCGGGAGCCTTGGCGCGCCGCCAGGTCCACCTCGCGGCTCAGCACCTGGTCGATGTCGAGCAAAGGCTTGAGCCATTCCACGAAGCCTGCGTCCGGCCCGCCCTTGGCCGCCAGGTTCGGCTCGATCAGCAAAGTCGCGGCCTTGCCGTCCATCACCACCTTCCGGCCCGCTTTCTCCACCCGCCACTGGGCCGGCTCGCCATAGCGCTTCCACATGTCGAGCCCTACGAACTCGTGGGCGACGTCGATGTACTCGAAGTTGTCCCGGGGCAAGGTGCGCATCCGCGCCTGGATATGGATGGCGCTGAGCCCCGCCAGCCTCTGGGCGCCTTGCGCCAGCAGCTCCGCGGCCATGGCCGAGCTGCCGCCGCGGAACACGAAGATCCCCATGCAGACCGCGGCCACAGCCGTGGCCACGGCCCAGGTCTTTTTCGCGCGCAGCCAGGTCCCCAGCGCTCCCAGCCGGCCGGAGGCCGGGCTGGAGCCGGCTTCGGCGCGGGACTTGCGCACCTGCCGGTCGAGGAACAGCTCCAATCCCTTCATGCAGGATTCGGGGTCCAGCCCCGCCTCCCGGATCTCGTCGTCGAGCCTCTGCTCCTCCGTCTGCAGCTTATGTCCGTGTTCCATGAAATCAGCCACTCCTTTGAGGAAATCCTGGTTCTTCATATCGCCCCCTGGCCGGCTGTCAAGACCGGCGCCAGACGCCGCCTCAGCTTCTGGGTCAGCCGGTACACGTCCTTGTCGGCCAGACCCATGCTCGCCCCCACTTCCTTGGGCTTGCCTCCCTGCTGGAGGCGCTCGAAGACCTTCACCAACTGCGGATCGTCATGGATGGCTTCCTGGACCCGGCGGCTCAGCTCGTCGGCTTGCGGCCCCGCGCTGTCGCGCAGCACGGCCGCTTCCGGAAGCTCCAGCTCCTGCTCGTCCTGCACTTGGACCTGCCGGTTGTCCGCGGAAGAAGCCAGATTGGAGATCAGGCTGCGGATCACCCAGCGCAGATGGCTTACGATGTCCGGATATTTCTCTTGATCCCACGGCCGGGAGCCGTTGATCGTCAGCAGCATCGCCTGCTGGACGATGTCGGCCGCCGATGCGCCGCGGGCCAGAAGGGCGTCGCGGCTTCCGGAAAGCGGAGCTCCTTGCCCCCGGCTCCAAAGGTACCTGCGGCTTTCGTGGATCGCGTGGACCAAGAGCCGCTTGCTCTCCAGCCGGAAGTCCAGCCGCTGGAGAGCCCGCAAAGCTTCATTCTGCATACGCTAGCACCCCCTCACTAGCCTATACTGGCGAAGCCCGGGAATTCGTCACGCCGAGCAAGGGATGCTTCCAGGCTAGGGCCAGTCGTTAGAGCGCTTTGTAAAGGTCGGCCATCTCCAAGGCGGACAAAGCGGCCTGCCAGCCCTTGTTGCCGCTCTTGGTGCCGGCCCGGGCCATGGCCTGGTCCGCGGAATCGCAGGTCAGGACCCCGTAGATGACCGGGATCTTGCTTTCCAGGGAAAGCTTGCCGATGGCGCGGCAGGACTGGCCGGCCACGTAGTCGAAGTGAGGGGTCTCGCCGCGGATGACCGCGCCCAGGCAGATCACCGCGTCGTACTTGCCAGCGGCCAGGCGCTTGGCCACGGGCCCGATCTCGTAGGCGCCGGGCACCCGGGCCACGGTGATGTCGTTGTCCTTGACCCCGTGACGCACGAGGCAGTCGCAGGCCCCTTCCAGGAGCCGGTTCGTGATCATGTCGTTGAAGCGGCTCACCACCACGGCGAAGCGCTTGCCCTTCCCGTCCAGCATCCCGGACAATTCTTTCGGCATTCTCCCCCCTTAGATCTTCAGCAGATGTTTGAGCTTCTCTTTCTTGGTCGTCAGATAGCGCAGGTTGTGCTTGCCGGCCGCGATCTCGATGGGCGCCCGGGCCGTGATCTCCAGCCCGTAGCCCGCCAGGCCCACGAGCTTGCGCGGATTGTTGGTCAGCAGACGGATGCGCGAGAGGCCCAGGTCCTTGAGTATCTGGGCGCCGATGCCGTAGTCGCGCAGGTCCTCGGCGAAGCCCAGAGCCAGGTTGGCCTCCACGGTGTCGAGCCCCTTCTCCTGCAGCTTGTAGGCCTTGAGCTTGTTGAGCAGGCCGATGCCCCGGCCTTCCTGGCGCATGTAGAGCAAAGCCCCGCGGCCTTCCTGGGCGATGATGCTCAGGGCCCGGTGCAGCTGCTCGCCGCAATCGCAGCGGGAGGAGTGGAAGATGTCCCCGGTCAGGCACTGGGAATGGACCCGGACCAGGACGCTGTCCCGGGAGTTCTTGAGGCGCAGGTCGCCCTTGGTCAGCGCCATGTGGTGCTCTTTTTCGATGACCGACTCGTAGAGGTGCAAGGTGAAATCGCCCAAAGAGGTGGGCAGGTCCACCTCGAGGACCTTGGCCACCAGCTTATCTTTCTTGCGGCGGTAGGCGATGACCTCGTCGACCGTGGCCACCGGGATGTCGTGCTCGCGGCCCAGGCGCCGCAGCTCGGGCAGCCGCGCCATGCCGCCGTCGGCGGCCATGATCTCGCAGATGACCGCGGCCGGGTACAGGCCCGAGATCTTCATGAGGTCCACCCCGGCCTCGGTATGCCCGGCGCGCACCAGGACCCCGCCCTTGCGGCTGCGCAGAGGGAAGATGTGGCCGGGCCTGGCCAGGTCCGCGGGTCTGGTCTTGGGCGAGATGAGGGCCTTGATGGTGGCGGCGCGGTCCGCGGCCGAGATGCCGGTGGCCACGCCTTTCTTGGCGTCCACCGACACCGTGAAGGAAGTCCCGTGCAAGGAGGTGTTCTCCGCGACCATGGGCCGCAGGCCCAGCTCGTCGAGGCGGCCCTCCTCCATGGCGCAGCAGATCAGGCCCCGCGCCGCGGTCGCCATGAAGTTGACGGCCGCCGGGGTGATCTTCTCCGCGGCCATGACCAGGTCGCCCTCGTTCTCCCGGTTCTCGTCGTCGACCAGGATGACCAAGCCGCCGGCGCGCAGCCGGGCGCGGACCGCCTCCACGTTCCTCATCGCAGATACCGCGCCAAAGCGTCCACCTCGACATTGACCCGGTCGCCCACGCGCTTGTGCGCGAGATTGGTGCTCTTCAAGGTCTGGGGGACCAAGGCCACGGTCACCCGGCAGCCGTGCAAGGCCGCGATGGTGAGGCTCACCCCCTCGACGGCCACGGAGCCCTTGGGCACCAGGTAGCGGCGCAACCGCTCCGGGAAGAGCACCGCCAGCTCCTTGCCCGGGGCCGCGCCCCGCATGGCCACGACGCGGCCGGCGGCGTCCACATGGCCGGTCATGAGATGTCCGCCCAGGCGGTCGCTCAGGCGCAGGGCGCGCTCCAGATTGACCGCCTCCCCCCGCCGCAGCGACCCCAATGTGGTCTTCTGCAAAGTCTCCGGGGAGACGTCGAAGCCGACCAGGCCGGCTCGGACCCGGCTCACGCTCAGGCAGGCGCCGTTGACCGCGATGCTCTCTCCGACCTTCACGTCCGCGAACTCCGCTTTCACGGCCAGGCGGCCAGGCGCGATACTGAGCACCCTGCCCAGGCTCTCAACTATTCCGGTAAACATGGAGATGGTCCGCTCCCAAGCAGTATTCGGCCGCGAGGCTCATGCGCAGGGCCCGGGCCGGCGAGGCGAAGCCTCGGCCCGCAATGGAGGTCCGGGCCTTCTCGCCGCCCAATATCAGGGGCGACTGGAAGAGGTAGAAGAGGTCCACCAGGCCGGCGTCGACGAAAGAGCCGTGGACCGCGGCCCCGCCTTCGACCAGCACCGAGCCGAGCTCCGGCCGCAGCAAGGCCATGAGCTTCTTGACGTCCACGCGCTGTTCGCCGCAGACCAGGACCCGCGCGCCCTTAAGCCGCAGGGCCCGCAGGCGGGACTCCGGGGCGGCTTTCGCGACTGCGACCACGACCTGGCTGGGGCCGCGCCAGAGCCTGGCCGAGAGCGGCAGGCGGGCCCGGCTGTCCAGGATGATCTTGAGGTGGCGCTTGCGGGCCAGAAGCGCCCGCGGCAGGAGCGGGGGCCGGTAGTCCAAGGACGGGTCGTCGCTCAACACCGTGTTGATGCCCGCCAGGATGGCGTCGAACATGAAGCGCAGGCGCCGGCCGTAAGCGCGGGCTTCGGGTCCGGTGATCCACTTGGACCGGCCGGCGCGGCTGGAGATCTTGCCGTCGAGGCTCTGGCCGGCCTTGAGCGCGATGAGGGGGCGCGCCTTCTTGAGCCAGGTGAGGTAGGCCAGATTGAGCTCAAGGCTCTCTTTCCTCATGAGGCCGACCTCGACTTCGATGCCGGCTTGGCGCAAGCGGCGGAATCCCTTTCCCGAGACGAGCGGGTTGGGGTCGGGCATGGCGGCCACGACCTTCTTGATCCCGCTGGAGATGAGGGCGTCTACGCAAGGCGGGGTCTTGCCGAAATGAGAGCAGGGCTCCAGGTTGACGTAGAGGGTGCCCCCCCGGGGCGAGGCCTTGGCCCGCTTGAGGGCGTCAACCTCGGCGTGGTCTCCCCCGAAGCAGCGGTGCCAGCCCTCGCCTATGACTCGGCCGGCCTTGACCAAGACCGCGCCCACCATGGGGTTGGGGCTGACGAGGCCTTGGCCGCGCACGGCGAGGCGCAAAGCTCGGATGAGAAGGTCGGTCTCGGTCATGAGGGGCCTATACTATAGTAAAAAACGCCATTTCGTGTGGTATCATAGCCCTTATCCATGAGCCCCGAACCCGACCCGAAGAACCCCCAGGACCCGGAGGTCCTCAAGAAGAAACTGGAGGACTACCTTTCCGAAGGAGCGCCGGAGATTCCCCAGCCGGAACCAAAAAGAGAGAAGGAAGAAGAGAAGAAGAAAGGCGGTGTCGCTTTGCCGGCAGGGTCCGGGGCAGGATCGAGCGGCGCGGGCATCGGTGCTTCGGCCTCAGGCTCGGCCGGGCTGGGCGAGTTGGCGGGGATCGTGATCCGCGGCGCCTCCCCGGTCGGCGCCGGCGCGCCCATGGGCATGGGCGCGGCAGGTTTCTTTGGGAAACTGGGCGCGCTATTCATGAGCAAGGGGGCAGCGGTGCTCATCGCGGCCGCCATCGTGGCGGGCGCCGGCGCGGTCATGGCCAAGCATCGCCCCAGCGCCTCGCAGAGCCCCACCGTCCGGCGCATGGTGGCGGACCTGCGCTCCGCCATCCCGGTGCACAAGGTCAGCCAAGACCTCAGCAGCCTATCCCTCTCGCTGCTCGCTCAGGCCGTGAAGAAGGAGTTCGGCGGCGGAGTCGCGGCGGAGAGCCCGGGCGCGGCCGGGCCGACCCCGGACGTCGCCGCCAGCGTCGCGGGCAGGCAGGCCGCGGGCGGGGCGGGCGCTGATGCCGGCGGAGCCTCTCCGGGAGTGCTGGCCGAGGGCGATGAGACGGGCAGCGACGGCAAGAAGCTCGTCCAGCCGCGCCTGAAGTCCTCCGGCCTGGGCGGCTTCGGCAGCCACAACATCTTTTCGGGCGGCGGCGCAGCCACCGCGGCGCCCAAGTTCGGCGACGGCTTCGACCGCGGCAAGATCATCGGCTTCCAGAGCCCCCAGAAGTCCAAGGCCAAGGGCGGCCACCCGGTCGCAGGCGCGCCCATGGGCAGCCCCTACGCGCGCGTCAAAGGCCTCGACAAGAACAGCCGGTCGCTGGCCCAGCTGCGCGGCATGAGGACCATGAACCCGTCCTTGCGCGCGGGCGGCGCCAGGGCCTCGGAAGCCAACAAGGACGCCTCGATCGCCCAGTTCGAGGGCACCCGCCTCGACGGAGCCGGCGCCGGCTCCGTGCCCGACCTTCCGGACGACGCTTCCACGGCCCAGGTCCCGGCCACCCCGGCCGGGGTGGGCAACACCGGCAGCACCACAGGGACCACCGCCACGGACGCCAATCCCGTGGACACCTGCACGGACCAGCAGTACTGGGACGGCTCTGCCTGCAAGTCCATCTACACCACGGACCCGGGCCAGAACTCCACGCCCTGGCAGGACAAGGCCAACCAGGCCAAGGACCTCATCCTGGCGGGCTGCGCGCTGGGCCTGCTGGCCACGATCTTCTACAAGATCTACGACAAGCTCAAGGACAAACCTTATCCGGTATCGATCCTCGCCTACGTCTGCCTGATCATAGCCATCGTCTGCCTGCTCGCCGCTATCGCCTGCGCCATCGCGGCCATCTCGCTGGGCTCCCAGATCAACAGCATGGGCGGCAGTCCCCAGGGGACCTTGGACATGGTGGCGGGCGTCGCGGTGATCATCGGGACGCTGGCCGCTATGTTCGGCGAGGGCAACGTCTCCACCTACGCGGCAGTCGTCCTCGCCATCTTGTTCATCTGCGAGCTGGTCTCGAAGATGCTCTGAGGCGGAAGCCTCAGAGCTTGTTGCCGAACCAGTCCCGGGCCGCCGGCCAAGTCGGCGGCTGGGGGACGCCGAAGAGCAGCCTCTCCATGTAGGGGACCGACTTGCCGGCGTAGCGCAGGTCGATGGCCTTGTGGAAGTACCGGTTCGCTTCCTCAGGCGTCCTCTGGCCGGTCAGGATGTCCATGCCCAGGTTCAGGCTCAGGAAGTTGAGGGCCTCGCTGTCGCTGCGCGCCGACAGCTCCCCCCGGCGCACGCTGGCCGTGAGGCCATGGGGGTAGCGCGCCAGCTCCTCCAGCTTCTCCCGGGAGACATGACAGGAGACCGTCTGGGTCAAGGGGGAGAGCGGCCAGTCGGCGCTGACCACCACGCTCTTCCAGGGCCCTTTTCCGTCCCACTCCATCCTGTCCTCGGACAGACGCTGGGGCGAGCCGTACCGCTCCAGGAGCATGAGCGCCTGCTGGCGGGGCCCGGCGGGCCACATCGCCGCATGCGCGTAGGCCTGCGCCTGCGCCTTCTCGGAATCCTGGGTCTGCTTCCCCGCCAGCATCAGGCCGGCCAGGACCACGCTGACGCCCACGAAGCCGGCGACTCCTCTATTGAGCTCCATGATGGTGTCCCCCTGCTCATATTCTGGGCGGACTCCGTCAAAAAAACATCAACGGAGCGGGGGGCTCAGTCCAGCCAGTCCTTTTCCTGGAGCTTGCGGGGCAGGTACTTCTTGGTCAAGTACTGGAAGTCCTTGTTGGCCAAAGCGTCGAGCTCGAACTTCAGGCCCACGGAGAGCATGTTGCGGATCTCCTTCTGCCACTCCTTCTTCTGGAACCAGGGGTAGTTGAGCAGCTCCTTGGCCCGGCTGATATCCTTCTCGTTGAGCTTGATGCCCACGTTGCGGGGCAGTCCGTAGCGCTCCGGGTCGTGGCTGGAGAGCCCGATGAACTTCGCCTCGGGGATGGCCATGCGCTGGCTCTCGAAAGCCAGGTTGATGGAGCCCTGCTTGACCACGGAGTAGATGTAGTAGCCCCAGGGGTCGTTGTCCACCAGCACGTAGACCGGCAGCTTCTTCTCGTCGTTGAGGCGCCGGGCCAGGCGCCGCACCCCGCGGGGCGGCTGGCCGTTGCCGGTGAGCAGCACGCAGTTGTACTTCCTCCAGAACTTGTCCTCGGCCAGCCGGTTCCACTGGGTTCCCTTTTCGACCAGCAGCACGAAGTCGGCCGTGCACTTCTTGATCTGCACGTAGTCGGGCTCCACGATGGAGGGCACGGAGTAGCCGCCCTTGCCGAGCTTGGCGCAGTCCACGGTGTCGCCGTCGTCGACCACGGTCAGCGGGCCGATCACGGTGCCCGCGTTCTCGGCGCGCACGTGCAGCTCCTCGCGCAGGGCCTCCAAAGCCACTTCCAGGTCCTCGATGAGCGGGTCGGACTCGCTCTGGAGGTCGAAGGTGTTCTCATGGGAGTCGGCGATGGTGTGCTTGGCGCGGTAGTAGATCTCGCGCAGGGAGGTGGTCAGGCCGGCGCGCTGCAGCTCGGCCAGGGCGTCGCCGACGAGCATGGTCTGCATGAACTTCTTGGCCATGCCCACGTTGAAGAAGGTCCGGTCCTGGGTGTTGGAGCCCATCTCGATGATGCGCTTCTTCTCGTTGAACTTGACGTTGGAGAGCGAGCGCACCGGGATCGATAGGGACGGGTCCCTGCCCCGCTCCGCGGCGCGGATGACCAGGTCCGCCAGACCCACGAGCTTCTTCTCGACCGCCCCGGACGTATGAGTGGATTTTGCCATGGCTTCCTCGGGCTATCTCTTCCGCTTCTTGGCGGCCGGCTTGGCCTTCTTGACCGGTTTCTTGGCTGCCTTCTTGGCCTTCGGCGACGGCTTGCCCTTCTTGGCGGGCCCGATCGGGGCGGGCGCCGGCTCCGGTTGGGGAGCCTGCGGCAGGCCCGCTGCCGGCAGGGGGGCCGCCGGTTGCGGCGCCTCAGGAATCCCCTCCAAAGGGATCTCCGCCGGCACCTCCCCTTCTACCCCTTCGGCCGTGACGATGATGGAGTCCGGCAGGCCCTCGGGGCCGCCCTTCTTGCCCAGGATCTCGTCAGTCTTCTCACCGCCGGTGCGCTTCATGGCGATCTTGAGCAGCTGGGCCTTGAGCTTCTCCGTGGCCAGCTTGCCGCCCTTGAGGCGCTTGCAGGCCTCGGCCACCTCTTCGATGTAGAGCTCGAATATGTTGCGGCGGTGGAACTCGTGCTTGGCGTGTTCCTTCCTCTTCAGGAAGATGCCCAGGCGCCGGCCGCACTCCTGCATGGCCAGCTTGATCTCCTTGCGGATCTCGTCGTAGTCGGCGATGGCTTCCTTGGACTCGCTGGTGAAGGGCACCCAGACCGAGGCCATGTGCACGAAGATGACCATGGGCCCGGCGGGGAGGGCGCCCCGGGACTGCGAGACGCCGTAGTTGCGCCAGGAGGTCTCCAGCACGGCCTGGAAGGTGCAGCAAGCGGCCTGCTGGTAGAGCAGGGGGACCCGGTTGGCGAAGCGAAGAACGCGCGCCAGCTCCGCCTCCTCCGACTGGTGCTCGCCCTCGGCCATGGGCGCCTTTTTCTCCACCGCCTGGACCGCGTCCGGCCCCTTGCCGAAGGCCAGGCCCGCCTCGATGATGAAGGGATTGCCGCGATACACGGCCGGCGGACGGGTCACGGCCGTGTAGAAGTCCGCCTTGATCTGCTTGTAGAGACCGGTCAGGATGGCCTTCTCCCCGATGGGCGAGATGCAGTTGGTGGGCGGGGCCATGATCTTGGTGGCCTGGATGGCCTTGTAGAGCTTGTCCGCCTCGACGCCCATGATGTTGCGGGGCTTGGAGTGGGGGTTGAGCTCCGCGGTCTTGCAGATCTCGTCGGCCACGCGGGGCGAGACGCGCGAGAAGTCGCTGGAGAGGAAGCCGGAGAGCCAGTGGCTCTTGGTGTCGTGCAGCATCTTGAGCAGGATGCCGAACTCGATGCCGTAGGGGTGGGGCTTGATCTCGCGCGGCGGGACCGGGAGCTGGTTGAAGGTGCGCGGATAGACCTTGGTCTCGCCTTCGGGGGTGACGTAGGTGATCTTGGCGTGGGGGTTGGCGATGGCCGTCTGCTCCAGGTACTCGTCGACCGAGGAGCGGCCCTTCTGGTACTTGCCCTCCAGCTCGATGGTGACCTGCGTGCCGCGGTGGTGCTCCCATTCGATCTGCTTCTTCTCCAGGATGCGGGGCTCGTTGGTCTTGGTGTTGATCTGCACCTCGAAGTAGTGGGCCGGGGCATGCTCGCCCGTGCGCGAGATGATCTGCACGGGCTTGCCCGTGGTGAGCTGGCCGTACATGCCGGCGGCCGAGATGCCGATGCCCTGCTGGCCGCGGCTCATGCGCAGGCGGTGGAACTTGGAGCCGTAGAGGAGCTTGGCGAAGATGCGCGGGATCTGCTCGCGCACGATGCCCGGGCCGTAGTCCACCACCGTGACCTTGAAGCGCGTGGCCTGGGAGAGAGGCGGCGCGGCCGCGCCTTCGGGAGCCACGACCTCCAGTCTGACCACCACCTCGGGGAGTATGCCGGCCTCCTCGCAGGCGTCGAAAGCGTTGTCCACGGCCTCCTTGACGCAGGTGAGCAGGGCCTTGCGCGGGCTGTCGAAGCCGAGGAGGTGGCGGTTCTTGGTGAAGAACTCGGAGACGGAGATGCGGCGCTGAGACCGGCGGGCTTGGCCGGGGCAGGCTTGATAGCGGCAGCGGTCTTCACAACGGGTCCGGGCTTGGTCTTTTTCATGTCTGCCTACATCATACCAAACCTGCCCGGCGGCCCGGAAATACCCATATAGGCCCAAAGTCCTACTCCGCTCTGGGCCCCACAGCCCAGCCGCTGCCTGGAAAACGGGCTATGCTATTGCCATGGACGCGCGCGGCTCGGCCTATTTCTTGACCGCCATCCTTGTGGCCGTATCCGCGTCCGCGGCGCGGGCCGAGGATGCGCCAAGGGCCCAGCCCGCGGCCGAGAAGGTCCGGGTGCTGCAGAGCCAGATCAGCGACCCCGCGGACTTCAAGAGCTTCGTGGAAGGCTCGCGGAGGCTTCCGGAAGGCCCGGCCGTGCCTCGGGCCCAACTCTGGCCGCAATCCTCGGGCCGGGCCGCGGTCAGGAGCACTCTGCTGCAGGCGTCGCTGCGCGCCCGCAGGCTGGAGCTCGGGGTCATCCCGCCGGGTCCGGCCGCGGCGAGTCAATCCCCGGAGCCGACCTCCGACAATCTACCGTCCTTGCCCCTCGCTGGTTTGGCCCTGATATCGTTGGCAACGGCGGGTCTGCTGGCTCTGGCCAGCAAGCGGGAATTCACGGCCGCTCCGCCCGCCGAGGTCTTGCCGGTGGAGCCGGCGACCGTGGCTGAGATCTCCTCTCCTAAGGCGCCGATCACGGAAACAGCCTCCGCCCGCCGTCTGCTGGCCCGGCTGGAGGCCGAGCCGGAGCCTTTCGTGGACACGCGCATGCCGGTCTCGACCTGGCGGGCCATCTCCTGGCGCGAACAGCAGTTCATCGAGATGTGGGACACCAGCTTCGAAAAATCCTTGGGCCAGCCCTTCGCCGAATGGCTCGACACCCAGGACGGCGTCGAAGGGGTGGACGCGGCCCTGCTCAAGGCCAAGCTGAGCCGCGACGTCTAGGCTCGGCTGTTCGGCCTTCTTGCAGGAAGGCCGATCCCCGAACCGGCAGGTCTGGGCGCTGAAAGCGGCCTATCGGATCTTGCGGGCGAAGCGGTCCTTCAGGTTGGCGTCTATGAAGGTGCCCAAGCCCTTGCCGGCGAGCGCGAGGGTCTTCATCTTGCCGATATTGGCGGGGTCCGCGGTCTGGTTGGTGTAGATATAGACCGAGCAGTCGGCGAACCGGACGGTCACGGCGTCCTTCGCGAGGTGATAGCGCACGACCTTGGATTTGCCGCTGAGGTTCTTATACAGCGTCATCATCTTGTGTCTCTTTGGAGTTCGCATGATAGACATTATGCGACAAAGGAGTTCGGGGACACAATACTCAATTCAGCCGGGGAGTCAGGTATTGTGTCCCCAAACTCGCAAGCTCGACCGCGCAGAGTATAGCAATACCCGTTGGAAAGGCTATGATTGTACTAGTGGAAACAGACCTCATGGAGCCCGCAAAGCCCGGCTTCAGCGAACTCGCAGTGCTGTGCTTCCTCATCAAGGACGGCCGCATCCTGCTCATCCGCAAGAAGCAAGGCCTCGGCACCGGCAAGATCACAGCCCCCGGCGGACGCATCGAGCCCGGCGAGAGCGCCCTGGACGCGGCTTGCCGCGAGACCACTGAAGAAGTGGGCCTGACCCCCTCGGGTCTGGCCCAGGCCGGCGAGCTCCACTTCCAATTCGCGGACGGCTACAAGCTCCACTGCACGGTCTTCACCGCAAGGGAGGCCGAGGGCGCGCTAATCGAGACGGACGAGGCCGCGCCCATCTGGACCGACATCTGCGCTATCCCCTACAAGGACATGTGGGCGGACGACGAGCTTTGGATGCCCTGGATGCTGGCCGGCAAGCCATTCCAAGGCCATTTTCGCTTCGATGGGGACCGCATGCTCAGCGCCAGCGTCGAACCCAGCCCACGAGCTTGAGGCCCGCTTTGGAACAGCTCTTCGCAGTGTGCGCCCCCGGCCTGGAGGCCTGCGTCGCGCGGGAACTATATGGATTGGGCCTCATCAAAGCTTTAGGACTCTTGCGCGATTTCGGAGGCGTGAAGTTCCAGGGCTCCTTGCGCGACCTGTACCGGGCCAACCTGCTCCTGCGCTGCGCGGACCGCATCCTGGTCCGATTCGCGCAGTTCCACGCGGCCTCATTCCCTGAGTTAAGGCGCAAGGCGAGCCGCCTGCTCTGGAAGGACTATCTCGCGCCGGGGCGGCCCGTCACTTTGCGGGTCTCCTGCGAGAGCTCGCGCCTGTATCATGAGACGGCAGTGGCCGAGCGGCTGGCCGATGCCATCGCAGACAGCCTCGGCACTCCCCCACTCCCAGGGCCGGGACAACTCATCGATGTGCGCCTCGACGACGACCTTTGCTCCATAAGCCTGGACTCCTCCGGTGACCCCTTGCACAAGCGCGGCTACCGGCTGGCCTTGGCCAAGGCCCCGCTCCGGGAGACCTTGGCCAGCGCGATGCTGCAGGCTTCGGGCTGGGACGGAAGCTCGCCCCTCCTCGATCCCTTTTGCGGGTCAGGGACCATCGCCATCGAGGCGGCTTTGCTGGCCGGCAGGATGGCGCCGGGCCAGGCCCGGCGCTTCGCCTTCATGGACTGGCCCGATTTCGACGCCGCGTGCTGGGAGGAGCTCAAGGCCGCGGCCGCCCAACAGGCCGTCTCTGAGACACCGAGGATCATCGCCTCCGACCGGGACGCCGGAGCCATCCGCGCCGCGCAGGCCAACGCGAAGCGCGCGGGAGTGGCTGACCGCATCGAATTCTCCTGCCGGGCCGTCTCAGCCATAGAGCCCCCTTTGGGTCCGGGCTGGGTGGTCACCAACCCGCCCTACGGCATGCGCCTGAAAGGCAGCGGCGATCTGCGCGACCTCTACGCCCAGTTCGGCAAAGTCCTGCGGGCCAAGTGCCCGGGCTGGCATGCCTCCGTGCTCGCCACGGGACCTCGGCTCATGGCCAGTACCGGCCTGCGCTTCGAGCCAGGCTTCTCCACCATGAACGGCGGGCTCCAGGTGAAGCTGGCGAACTGCCTGGTCTGAGACATGGACCCGAGCATCGCGCCCACCGTCTTTTACGAGGACAACCACGTCATCGTGGTGTACAAGCCCGCCGGCGTTCTGGTCCAAGGCGATGCCAGCAACGAGCCCACGCTCATGGACGCGGTCAAGCTCTGGCTCGCCAAGAAGTATGACAAGCCGGGCAAGGTGTTTTTGGGTCTGGTGCAGCGCCTCGACCGGCCCGTGTGCGGCGTCATACTCTTCGCCCGGACTTCCAAAGCGGCCTCCCGGCTCTCCGAGCAGATCCGCGCGCGCACAATCGAAAAGACCTACCGCGCCATGGTCGAGGGCACTGTGGAGCCGGAAAGCCTGCGGCTGACGCACTGGCTCTCGGAAGACGACGGCTTCGTGACCGCCCACGACGAGCCAGGCCCGGACCGCAAGGAAGCCAGGCTCGGCCTGCGCGTGCTGCGCCGCGACAAGGCTACCACGCTGCTTGAGATCGACCTAGAGACCGGACGCAAGCATCAGATCCGCGTCCAACTGGCGCGGGCCGGGCATCCCATAGTCGGCGACTCGCGCTACGGCGCGCGCCTGCCTTGGCCGCGGCCCGGCATCGCTCTCGCGGCTGTGCGCCTGCGCTTCAAGCATCCGACCCAAGACCGCGAGTTGTCCATCGAGCTGCCCGCTGAACTCGACCCTCTGCGTGGGTGCGCCGAAAATTTGTAGGTAGCCGCCAGACCGGGCGCCCGGAATTGCGCGCCCGGCAATCTCCCGTGGGGGTCCCTCCCTTGGTCCGTTGCTTTGCTGCAACTTCCCTCCCCAACGCAACGATATAGGGCATCTATTCCGAACCGTGTTGCTTGGGAGCAACGGACCAAGGGAGGCAAGGCTCGGCGGGTGGGAACTTTTTCGGGGGTCATCTCGTAAGTATAGTATGGATTCCCAAGGGACGGTGCGTCGCATGGCGACATCGCTCAAAGAGCTGCGGCTGGACCGCGGAATCTCCCAGCGGCAGCTTGCCGATCAAGCCGGCGTCAACGCTTCGGTCGTCCATCGGGCCGAGCGGGGCGAGGACGCCAAGCTCTCGACCTGGGGCAAGCTCTTTGCGCGGGCAATCGCCGTTTCTATTGACCGCTTGACGAGGGTGTAAGGCCGGCTACCTACAAATTTTCGGCGCACCCCTCTGCGCCGATAGCCGCGTCACCGCGGCGGCGGTTTGCTATCATAGCCGTAATCCAATCCTCGGAGGCGCCATGAAAGCTTTAGCCGCCGTGCTCGGAAGCATCCTCGTCCTGGCTTTGCTCATAGGCCTGTGGGCCATGTCCGCTTACAACGGCCTGGTCACCAACCAGGAGGCGGTCAACGGCGCCTGGGGCCAGGTGGAGAACGTGTACCAGCGCCGCATGGACCTGGTCCCCAACCTGGTCGAGACGGTCAAGGGCGCGGCCGGCTTCGAGAAGTCCACGCTGACCGCGGTGGTGGACGCCCGCGCCCGGGTGGGCAGCCTCACCGTGGACAAGTCGGTGCTCAACGACCCCGCCCAGTTCAAGAAGTTCGCCGCGGCGCAGGGCGAGCTCAGCGGCGCCTTGAGCCGCCTGCTGGCCGTGGCCGAGAACTACCCCAGCCTCAAGGCCACGGAGAACTTCCGCGACCTGCAGGTCCAACTGGAGGGCACGGAGAACCGCATCGCGGTGGAGCGCCGCGCTTTCAACGAGGCGGTCATCGCCTACAACGTGACGGTGCGCCGCGTGCCCGCCAGCATCGTGGCCGGCCTGGCCGGTTTCAAGGAGCGCCCCTATTTCGAGGCCGAGCCCGAAGCCAAGAAGGCCCCCCAGGTGCGCTTCTAGCCCGCCATGGGGACCTCCGAGCGGATCAAGGCTCTGCTGGGCCCAGACGGGCTCAAGCGCATAGAAAGCGCCGTGGCCCGGGCCGAGGCCGGGACCTCCGGCCAGATCGCGACCTATATCGCCTGGCAGAGCGACTCCTATCCGGAAGCGCCCTGGAAAGGCGCGGCCTTGGGCGCGGCGGCCGCCTGCCTGGCCCTCTTCCTCGCGGACTGGAGAGAGCCCCTCTGGCAGCCCCTGCGCAACCTGCTCGCCGCGGTGCTGGCCGGCTGCGCTTTGGGCGCGGCGGCCGGCCGCTTCGTGCCGGCCCTGCGGCGGCGGCTGGCCGGAGCCCAGCGCCTTTCGGCCATGGTGCATCGCCGGGCCGAGGAGGTCTTCCTGCACCATGAGCTCTTCAAGACCCAGAAGCGCACCGGCATCCTGATCTTCGTGAGCCTCTTCGAGCGCCGCGCCGTGGTGGTGGCGGACTCCGGGATCAACGCCAAGGTCGGCCCCGGAGACTGGGACCGGGCCGTGTCCCGGGTCATCGAGAGCGCGGCCGGGGCCAGCCTGGCCGAGGGCATGGAGCACGCGGTCGCGCACTGCCATGATCTTCTGCTCAAGGCCGGGTTCCAGGCCGAGCCCGGCGCGCGCAACGAGCTCAGCGACAAGCCCCTGATCGATGGGGAGGGCGCGTGATCCGCCGCGCCTGGGCCTTGGCGCTGGTCCTGCTGGCCGCCGCGCCGGCCGCTGCCCTGGACGTGCCCTACCTCGACGGCCGGGTCAGCGACCAGGCCGGCATCCTGAGCCCCAGCGCGGTCAAGGAGATCTCCGCGCAGCTGGCCGAGCACGAGCGCAAGACCGGCAACCAGATCGCGGTGCTGACCGTCCCCTCCTTGGAGGGCGAGGCGCTGGAGGATTTCTCGGTGCGCGTGGCCAAGACCTGGAAGCTCGGTCAGAAGGGCAAGGACAACGGCATCCTCCTGCTGGTCGCGCCCCAGGACCGCAAGATGCGCATCGAGGTGGGCTACGGCTTGGAGGCGACCTTGCCCGACGCGCTGGCCGGCCGCATCATCCGCGACGAGATCACCCCCCCCTTCCGGCACCAGGACTACGACGGCGGCATCCGGGCCGGGGTCTCGGCCATACTGGGGACCTTGGAGGGCTCCTATGAGCCTAAGGCGCCGGAGCGCGCCGCCTCGACCAGCGGCGGCGGCTTGACGCCGGACATGGACCCGGTCATGCGCATCCTGATCGGAGCCTTCGTCTTCGGCATACTGGGCCTGTTCACCGCCATCGGCATCCTCATCCCGGACGCGACCGGCTGGTTCTTGTACTTCTTCCTCATCCCCTTCTGGGCGATGTTCCCCATCGTGATCCTCGGCCCCCGCGGCGCGCTGGCCACCTTGACCTGCCACCTGGTGGGCTTCCCCCTGCTGAGGCTGCTGCTGCCGCGCACCGACTGGGGCAAGCGCGTGGCCAGCCACATCCACACCACGGGCGGCGGCTGCCACGGCTCCAGCTATTCCAGCGGCTGGGGCTGCTCCTCCGGCGGCGGAGGCTTCTCCAGCGGCGGGGGCGGCTTCTCCGGCGGCGGCGGCAGCTTCGGCGGCGGCGGCGCCTCCGGGTCCTGGTGATCGGCTAGCCGCAATGCCGGTCACTTAAGGTCCGCTTCCGTCGGCCGCTGCCGTTAAGACCCTCGGAACCCCGTGGGGGTTCCGAGGCCGGCGCGACGATATTCCTCTGTCGCGCCGACCCTATGAGGATTCTGAGTGCTGGGTCACTTCCCGATCCCTTGGATCTTCATGAAGTTGCGCGCGCAGGCGGAATGGGGCGCGCGCGGCTCGCGGCGCCAAGCGCCGCGAGCGCAGGAAGAGAGAGTAATGGGCCGAAGTATCAGTGATCGGATGGCGACCTGAAATGGTGATTCTATTTATGAAATAACGATAAATTCAGCAATACCTCCAGCGCTGGAGGTGGCGGGGCTAGAAGTGATGGAAAAATATGAAAAATTGGCACATCGAGTCGCCGTCTTCCGTCATAGCACAAAAACTGCGTGCCGATAAGTGACCGGCATTGCGGCTAGCCGCCCTTGAGGTCCTCGCGCCAGCGCCTCTCCAGCATGGTCAGGTCCGGAAACGCCGTCCCATAGGCTCGGCGCAGGGCCTCCTCCAAGGGCAGCCCCCGGCGCAGGCCATCGCACAGGTCGAAGAACAGCCCGCCCGGGAACCGCCGCATCAAGAAGCGCACCAGGCTGTAGGCCTGGATGTACCAATCCGAGACGCTGCGCGCCTCATGGGCGTCGTCCTGATAGTCGAAGGCCAGGAACTCCGGCAAAGGCCGCATGCGCTTGGCCGCCCGCTCCGGGTCGAACGGGCGGTCCTGGTCCAGACCGTAGTCCCACTCCATGTTGACCGCGACGCCTTCAGTGAGCCAGCGCGGGGCGTGTCCGGCCGCAGAACCGGACGAGGCGGCCAAGAAAAAATCGTCGAAGAACAGGTGCCCCAGCTCATGGGCCAGGATGCGGCGCAGGTCCGGGCTCTGGAAGGCGGAGATCCGGCGCCGGGCGAGGTCCACCTGCGCGGCGGTCCAGGGCTTGACTCCGGGCTGGGCCCGGTAGGAGTCGGAGCTCTTATACAAATACAGCTCTATCTTGGCGTCCTTGGCCCAGGGAGAGAATAGGACGAGGTCGAGGGATACCTTGGCGTGCAGGCCCTCGAGCTCGTTGAGCAGTCCCTCAGGGGGATAGAAGGCTTCGCTGTAAACGGTGAAATGCTCGGAGTCCACGCGCTGGAACTCGGGAGGCTCGGCGGCCGAGGCCGCCAGAGTTCCGGCGCCGAGCGTGAGCCCCAACAGACAGCCCCAGATCATCGCTGCCCGCGGCCCGCCGGGGCGAACACGCTCTCCTGGGCGGCCTTCTGGAGGACGCGGGCGACGGCGGGGTCCAGGCCGAGGGGGCTGGCGCCGAGCGCCCCTTTGCGCAGCAGGGCCGAGTAGAAGACGCAGGCGGCCAGGTAGGTGCCGGCGGCCGAGGGATGTACGCCGTCGCCGTCATAGAGCTCGATCTCGGGATGGGCATGCCGGACGCGGCTCCAGGCCGTGCCGACCGGGGCCAGGACCGCGGAGGTCCGCGCGGCCAGGCGGTCGAAAGTCCAAGTGATGCGCCGCTGCTGGCTCTCGTAGGTGCAGACCGCGGGTATGGCCTTGCAGTTCTCGCTGTCCCCGCTCTTGCGGCCCCAGGCGGCGAAGAACACGGTCTTGGCCCGGGGGTTGGCGGCGTGGATGAGCCCATCGAGGCGCACCGCGTAGGGGACCGTCTCAGCGTCTATCTGGGAGTCGTCGAAGCCGGGCATTTGGCTCTGCTCCTGGAGCACGACGAAGTCCCAGGGGCGGGCCTTGATCTTGGCCAAAGATTGCTCGTCCCGGGCATGGTCCATGAGGCGATAGCCGCCCTTGACGGAGGCGTCCGCGGCCACGGTGTCGCCGAAGGAGCGGGCCACAGCGGTCAGCGTGCCGGGCAGGTCGTTGACGGAGGTGTAGCTGTTGCCAAGGAAAAGGACCTGGAGTGGGGCGGGGGCCTCCCCTGACCGAGCATCGGTCACGGCCCAGAGGGCCGCGAGGAGGATAAGCCGGAGCAATAGTCTCATGACGAGTCATTATATCGCACTTATGCTCCGGCAGGTTTGACAGGGCGGCGGCGCAATGGTAGATTCAGGCCATGCGGCACTGCATCCTGATTCTGCTTTCCGCCGCCTCTTTGTCGGGCTGCCAGGAGCAGATGACCTTCGGAGACCTGGACCGCAAGCTGGGCGTGGGCGAGCTCTGCGCGGCCCTGCGCAAAGGCGACCCCGCCGCTGCCGCCGTGCCTCTGGAGCCGGCCCCAGGCATCAGGCCCTCCATCCCGGGCTTGGCCCAGGCGCTCCTCGGCCATAAAGACGAGCCCTTCCGCGACGTCGCGCCCTTGCGCATCTTCGAAGCCCTGCCCAGGGACCAGGGCCCCATCGAGTCCTGCGCCCCCGGAAACTTCACCATGAGCGGCGACGAGATCACCAAGGAGATGTACCTGGAGTATCCCCGCTCGCGGCAGACGATCACCTTGCGCTACCGGGCCGCCACCTCTCCGCGGCTCAAGTCATTCGTGGTCGGCGGCATGGAGTCGCGCAGCCCGGGCCAAGCCCCGCCCGACGCGGAGGCGAAAAGGGTGGCCAGGTTCGTTGAGAATCTCGACCGGCTGGAGAAGGGCCTGCCGGTCGAAAAGGAGCCGGTGGACGCCGGGCAGAGCCAGGCGCCCCGGCCGGGGCCGCGCTTTGTGGGAGAGTCGGACCGGGCCTACAACGATTGGTCCGCGCTGGAGAAGCGCTTCCTGGCCGGCTTGCGTTCCGCGGACTCCAACGAGTGGGCGGCGGTGCAAGCCGACGCGGCGGCCTTGACGCTGCAGACGCGGACGATGCTCGACCATCTGGCGCAGGACACGGCCAAGCCTGCAGGGCCGGCCAGCAGAAGGCCGGCCTATTACGCCCAGGCCAAGGTCTACGCCGAGTCCTTGGACCGGTGCGCCACCCAGCTGTTGGAGATGTCGCAGAAGATGCAGGGCCGCTCGACTCGACCGGACTCCTATCCGGATGCCGCGCTCGTTGCCGACATGGAGAGGCACAATGCCCTGAAGCTGGAGCTGCAGCGGCAGACCTTCGCTTTGCGCGACGCGCGGTGAGCAGGCTTTATATAATACCAGCCGGACCCAGAGGTGAACACATGAAACTCTCCTTCAAGACCTGCCTAGCCGCCGCGGCCTTGCTGGCCGCGGGCTGGACCGCCGCGTCCGCCGCCGACGAAGCCAAGGACTCTTTGCCGGACGCCGCGTCCCAGCTCGCGGCCGGACTGCTCTCCCAGGCCTCGTCTTTGCGGGGCAAGAGCGTGGCCGTCGGTGAGATCGCGCCCCCGCAGGGTGGCCCCACCGAGCTCTCGGTGCGGTGCGCCGAGGCCCTGGAGGCCGCCTTGATGCTCCCGGCCAAGGGGCGGGAGCTCAAGGTGCTCGACCGCCGCAACCTGGAGTCCTTGGCCAAGGAGTGGGAGCTCGACAACAAGGGCTTCATCGAGGATTCCACCGCCAAGCAGGCCGGCAAGCTGCTGGGCGTAGACGTCCTGCTGCTGGGCAAGTACGCGTTCCCGGAGAAGAAGCTCATCGAGCTGCGCGCCTCTTTGGTGGACACCGAGTCCGGGCAGATCCTGGCCGCGGCCACGTCTTTGGTCAAGGCCGACAAGCGCCTGCGCGCGGCGAGCGAGAAGCTCGCGCCCGAGCCGGCGGCCAAGGCCGCGCCCCGGCCCGGCAAGGCCGAGCCGCTCAAGGTCGAGGTCTGGACCGATAAGACCGAGTACAAACCCGGAGAGAAGTTCCGGGTCAGCGTGAAGGCCAACCAGGACTGCCATCTGACCCTCATCGACGTGGGCACCAGCGGCTCGGTCAGCGTCATCTTCCCCAACCATCAGGCCCCGGACAACGCGGTCAAGGCGGGCGTGACCTACACCATACCGGACCCGGCCGCGGGCTTCGAGTTCGAGGTGAGCGGCCCGGCGGGCAGGGAGCTGGTGCGCGCCATCGCCTCGCATGAGCCGGCCGTGGACCTGGCCGACGCGGTGGGCAAGACCACGGCCGAGAGTCCCTTCGCCGAGCTCAAGGATGAGGCCCCGGCCCTGACCCGGGACATCCACGTGAAGGCCAAGAAGGCCAAGCCCGGAGAGTGGAGCGAGGCGGTCCTGCAGCTGAAGATCCGTTAGCGCGCGGCTTCAGCCGCGGCCGGTGACCAAGAAGGCGGCCCAGAAATACGGGGCCAGGCCCTTGCGGACCATCTCGAGCTGGGCCAGGCGCAGGCTCTCCGCCAGGCCCTCTTTCTTCTCCAGCCCGGCGTAAAGGCTTCCCATCAGCTCGGCGGTCGCCTTGTCGTCTATGCTCCACAAGGTCGCCAGCACGGACGGCGCGCCCGCGTAGAGGAAGGAGCGGTTCAAGCCCACGATCTCGCTGCCCGTGGCCGAGCGGCCCAAGGCCGTCTTGCAGGCGCTCAGGACCACGGCGCTGCCCTTGAAGCGCAGCTTGAAGATGTCCAGCGCGCTCAGGCGCCCCGCGTCGGCCGCGGTCGGCGCCAAAAGCAGTCCGGATTCCAGCGGCGTCTCCTCGGAGTAGTTGCCGTGCGCCGCGAAGTGGGCCACGTCGAAATCCCCCCCGAGCAGCTCCTTGGCCTTCTCCCCGGTGGCGGCCTTGCCCGTGAACACGACGGCCGATGGGAAGCGTCCCTTGATGGCCGCCACCTCGGCCTCCGCGGAGGGCAGGTCGAACTCGCGCCGGCCCAGGTCCGGGTTGCCGAAGGCCAGGACCCGGAGACTGGCTTGCGGCTTGCGCTCGGCGAGGTACTCCAGCACCCCCGCGTTGGGCAGGCTGAAGAGGGCGCGACTCTCGATCAGGTACTTGCCTTGGTCGCTCAAGGCCGAGAACGGCAGGTAGTAAAGCGCGTCGTGCGGCGCCAAGCCGATGTTCGGCGCGGTCACGAAGGGCAGGATGGGCTTGAGCAGGATGTCGTAGAGCTTCTGGGAGAGGGCCTTGGTCGCGGCCTGGTCCTTGGCCTGGATGGCCTTCAGGAACGAGGCCACCAGCGCGCGCAGGTCCTCGCGGCCGAGCTTGACGCGCTCCAGGTGCACCTTGTCCCGGTCCACGGCCCAGACGTAGAGGGTCTGGTCCGTCACGAAATAGTCCAGCAAGGCGGTGTCGGCGGGGAGCCTGGCCTGGATGACGGACGGCGCCGGCGACTGGACCGAGACCAAGGAGGCCAGCTCGGTGTTCTCGCGCTTGACTTTGACCACGATGTCCCGGTAGGCGCCCTCGGCCTTGGCCAAGCCGGCGAGGAGCTCCTGGGCGGCCGGATCGCTGCGGGCCGCGGCCAGCCGCTTGCCCAGGCCCGCCACCTCCTGGTCGGCGGCCTGTTCCTGGCGCAGCAGCGAGCGTTCCGCGGGGCTGCGGCCGAGGTCCTGGCCCGCGAGCAGGTCCACCAGCAACCGGGCCTTGGAATGCTCCGCGTAGTCCAGAGCCCCGGCGGAATCCCCCTCCCGGGCCAGGACCTCCACCAAGGCCTCGTAGACCACCTGGCGGTTGAAGAGATAGCTCTCCTTGAGCTGGTCGATGACCAAGGCCGAGCGCTGAGCCTCGATGATAGCCGCGGCCTCCTTGAGCGCCGCGATGGCGCCCGGCGCGTTGCCGAAGCCCGTCTCGTAGCGCGACAGGATGAACTTGGCCCAGATCTGGTAGAAGGGGAAGCGGTAGCGGTCCGCGAGCTCGTTGAGCTCCCGCGCCGCCTTGAGGCCGGCGGTGATGTCCTGCTTGAGCAGGAAGACCTGCTCGCGGAAGAACAGGCTGTCCACCTCGCCTACGCGATAGCCTTCCTCCCGCGCCAGCCGGGAGGCTCGGTCCAGGTGATTGAAGGCGGTGTCCCAATCCCCCTTGATCCCGGCGGCCAGGCCCAGGAAGTTGTTGACGTTGGTCTCCATGATCCGGAACACGTCGGGCGGGGTGAAGGAGCCCGGCTTGGTCTTGCGGATGGCGGAGTTGAGGTCGAGGACCCGCCGCAGATGCGCGATCCCCTCGTCCTGGCGGGCGCGGATGGCGGCGAGCATGGCCGGATCGAAATCCAGGAGGCTGTATTTCTTGGTCATGCGCGGCACGTAGTCGGCGAGGATGGCCGCGATGCCGCTCTCCAGCTCGGAGTCGCGCCGCAGCATCATGAAGTCGAAGTCCTTGCCGTAGCCCTCGTTGGCGGCGCAGGAGCGCTGGAAATCCGACAGGGCCTGGGCGTAGTCGCCGTTCATGAGGTGGTAGTGCCCGTAGTTGTGGGCGACGAAGGCGTCCATTGGGGCGGACGGCCAGTCCTTCTCCTTCTGCCGGATCAGGTCGAAGGCCTCGCGCACCCGGCCGAACTCGTAGAGGGCGAAGACCTTGCGGTTCAGCGCCGAGCCCTCGCCGCCGGCGTTGCCGCGCTTGCGGAACTCGGACAGCGCCCGGTCATAGAAATGCAGGGTCCTGGTCTCATCGCCCAAGGACTCGAAATGCATGCCCACGCTCATGAAGATGTAGGGGATGCCCCAATCCGCGCCCACGCTGGCGCCCTTGAGCTGCTTGACGGACTCAGCCGGGATGTCCTTGTCGAAGGGGCCGTCGAGCCGGATCTTGACCATGAAGTCCGGCGGCGCGGGCATGATCCTGGTCATGGCGGCGCAGCCCCCCGCAGCCAGGAAAACGAAGGCTAGGCAGGCGCGGCTCAACGAGGCGGATCGGCCCCCGGTCAATCCTTCTCTTCCTCTCCCAGCTGGAAGGCCTGCGCGTCGCCTTCCGGAGCGGTCAAAGTCACCATCCTCCGCCTGAGATTGACGGTGCCGCCCACTCCCGGGATGGGTTTCTGCTTGGGATCGTAGAGCCGGCCCTGGCGCAGGAGGAAGCCCGTGCCCGCGTCGTTGTCCACGAACAGCGCGAAATCGGTCCCCGCGTCGCGCATGATGCCCCGCAAGTAGAGCTTGTGGATGCTGAAGTCCTGCAGCGAGAAGGCCCGCGCGGAGCCGCGGCTGGCGCCCCAGCGCGCGAAAGGATCGCGCAGGCGCTCCACCGTGTAGATGCCGCCCACGGTGGCCGCGCTGGAGGCGGCGACCTCGGGACGGGCCGCGGAGCTTGCCGCGGCCTTGGCGGCCGGCTGGACCGCGGCCTTGGGCGAAGCCGGGGCCACGGCCGCGGGCGCAGCCGGGACCGCGGCCGCGACCTTCGGCATGGCGATGGGAGCCAGGATCGCGATCACGCTGGTGACGATCAGCAGCTCCAGCAAGGTGGATCCCCGGGATGTCTGAGCCATTGGCACCGTATAGTTTAACGATGTGCGCGCGGATTTACAATAGCCCGGAAGGCCGGATGCGCGGCGATCAAGCCCAGCGCCCGGCGCAGCAGGGTCCGCCCCGGCTCCATGCGGTGCCAGGGGGACGCGCCGGAAGGGTGCGGCAGGGGGATGACGTCGAAGCCCCGGACCCGGAACCGGCGCCCGATCAGCCCGCTGAGCTTGCCCTCGGGCAGGAACCTCGCGATGGCCAGCTTGCCCACCGGGATGACCAGCGACGGCCTGAGGAGCTCAAGCTCGCGCTCGAGCCAGGCCGCGCAGTTGGCGATCTCCTCGGGCGAGGGGACCCGGTCGCCGCCTCCCGGTCTCTTGCCCGGGAAGCAGCGGCACACGGCCGCCATGTAGACGGCGGAGCGGAACCGCTCCTCGCTGAGGCCCGCCGCCGCGTAGAACCACTTGAACAGGGTCTTGCCCGCGGTCCACGCGAAGGGGCGCCCCAGCTTGGGCTCCTTGTCGCCCGGAGCCTGGCCCACGAGCAGGACCCGGCTCGCCACCGGACCCCCGCTCACCACGGGCGGCCGCATGTCCGGGCAGAGCCGGCAGGCGCGCAAGGACTCCACGTGCTCCGTCAGTCTCCGGCTCGCAGGAGGCTTCAGCGGGCCTACCGGCCGCCGTGGCGCGCCTCGGCCCGGACGATCCGGGAGAGTGCGTAAAGCCCCAGGCTCAGCAGTATGATGAAGGCGCCGCAGTTGACCTGCACGGCCCAGCCGATCGGGCCTGACGGCCCGCGCAGGGCGTGCACGACGAGGATGGCGGCGGACGCGAGGAATGAGAACAGGATGGTGTTGCCGCGGGACCCGTAGATGGCCGAGGCGATGGGCGTCAGAATGAGCAGCAGCCAGGCCGGAGGCCAGGCCGGCCCGAATATGTAGACCTGCAGCACGCTGACCGCGAAATTGACCCAGACGCGCACCCGGAGCCGGCGGCCGGCCGCGTCGCCGTGGTCGATCCAGCCGATGGACAGGGAGTTGAACAGGATGGAGAAGACCATCAGGACCGAGGAGACCGCCTTCAGCCGCAGCGGGAGCTCGGCCAGGATGATGCCGTTAGCCACCAGGAGCACGCCCAGGGGGGTGAAATAGCGGTTGACGAGATGGGTCCGGGAGTGGTCCAGAGGTCGATTGGTCATGGGATCAATAGGCCGTCCATACGGAGCCCTTGGTGTCGGTGTGCGTGCAGTTGACCCAGAGTTTCCCGAAGTCGGCGTCACTGGAGTCGTTGTCGTAGGCCCAGCCTCCCGCGTCGTTGATGACGGAGGCCGCGCTCCCTTCCCGGATGCTGTTGGAATCCTGGTGGTAGCCCACCAGCACGGCCGGCGGGAAGGCGCCCAGGTACTGGCCGCCCGCGGTCAGGGCCGACAGGGAACTCGGGAAGGTCGAGGCCTGGTCCGCGTAGTAGGTCTGGATCGCCGAGCGTATCGCTCCCAGATTCCCCTGGGTCCCCCCTTCTTTCGCCTTCCGGAACACGATTGAGCACAGGACGCTGATGATGAGCACCACGAACATCAGCTCCAGGAGGGTGAATCCTCGGCTCAGCCGCGACAGGGGCCGCATGCCCAGCAATGATACTATACTGGACGAGTGGAGTATACTTCGATTTCCGGGAGGAGCGCGCCGAGCGGCTCAGCGCGGAGGCGCGGCCAGGCGCGCCAGGACCGCGTCCGCGATGTTGGAGGCCAGGAGTTCGTTGCCGCGCCGCGTGCAGTGGCCGAAGTCTCCGCCGAAGTTGTCCACGAAGAGCGCGAAGTAGCCCTCCCGCGCCACGGCTTGTCGGAATGAGTCCTCGTTGTCCACGAATGTGACCTCCGGCGCGCCCGCCAGCATGTCCCGGAGCGGCGCCACGCTGCGCATCGGGTATTGCACGGCCGCCAGAGCCACGCCCCGCCGGTCCAGCAGAGTCTTGATCTTCAGGTAGTTTTCGCGGGTCATGGCCGCGACGCCGCCTCCCGCGGCCGCCTCCGCCCGGCGGCGCGTCTCGGCCGCGAGCCCGGGCTGGGACATCCCATCGTAAGCCAGCGCCAGCGCCCTGAGCGTGGAGGCGTCTTCCGGCCTGCGGGCCAGCATCCAGCGGTACTGCTGCGCGGCTGAAGCCCAACGGCGCTGCCAGCAGAGCAACTGCGCCAGGAACATGCGCGCGGGCTCGTCGTCGGGATCGAGCGCCAGGGCGAGGCGGACCTCCCGCTCCGCCTCGCCGTAGCGCGGGCGGACCTGCGCGGAAAGGACCCGGCCCAGGTTCATATGCCCCGCCGGGTTCCAGGGCTCGCTCGCCACGGCCTGCCGGACCCACGCCAAGGCCAGGTCCTGCTGCCGCTGCAACCCGCCGCGGCGCGCCGCCAGCAGGAACAGGTCGCGGATGCCGTCCGGCTGGCGGAGCACGTAGTCCTGCACGTCTTCCGGCTCGGCCTCGCTGCGGCCCTGGTCGGCGACGGCCGCGTAGAGGCCTGTGCGGGACGCGAAGAGGCCCGGCCAGCGCCGCAGAAGGCGGCGGTAGACCGCCTCCGCGGCCCCCGGACGCGCGCTGAGGCGCAAGTCCCGGGCCAGGAGGTCCCAGACCTCCGGCTGATCCGGCCCCAGGCGCAGGCTCCGCTGCAGGCTCGCCACGGCGTCGTGAGGGCGTCCCTGCTCATGGTAGAACCTGCCCAGCGCGGACCAGCGCGCCGGGTCCTGGGGGCGCTCCTGGGCCATGGCCGTAAAACCCTCTTCAGCCTGCCGGGCCATGCCTTCATGCCGGAGCAGGTCCGCCAGCCCCTGCCGCGCGGCCAGGTCGCTCGGCCGCAGGGCCAAGGCCCGCGCGAACGACTCCCGGGCCGCCGGCCAGTCCCGCCGCGCCTCATGCCAGCGGCCCCAGGCCGTGAGCAGGTCGGTCCGGCCCGCGCCCGCGGCCTCGGCCCGGCGCAGGCAGAGGCGCGCCGCCTCGGGCTGCCGGCGGCCCAGTTCCAGTCTCGCCATCAGCAGCCAGGCCTCGGGGTCTCCCGGCGCCTCCCGGCAGGCCAGCCGCGACAAGGCCGCGGCCGCGCGCACCCGGCCGAGCGCCAACAACTGGGCTCACTGCCGCAGATGGTGCGCCCGGGCCGTCCCCGGGACCGCCCCCTCTCCCCGGCCCGGCGGCGGCAGGTCCGCGAAACGGCCGCCCCGGGAGCGCGCGGCGTTCCTCAGCAGGGCCAGCAGCCGGAAGGCCCGGGAATGCGTGAACAGCCAGGAGTCCCTCCCCGCCACGTCCCTCAGGTAGGGGACCTCGCGGTCGTTGCCGCCGATCATGGCGACCACCAGGTCCGGATGATGCCGTTCCAGGTTCTCCGGAAGGTGCGCGAACACGTAGTTGGTGTTGATCACGCCCACGCCGCCGTCGATGACCACGAACTTCCGGCCCTGGCCGCGCTCGTTGAGCAGGGCTTCGAGCGGCCCGGGGTATTGGCGCAAAGTGGTGGACTCCCCCAGGCAGAGGATCCGATAGGCGCCCGGAGCCTCGGCCCCGGAGCGCCAGCGGCCGGAGGCCGCGCGCGCGCAGCCGCCCAGCCGCAGGGCCGCCTCCAGCAAGAGGCAGGCCGTCGCGAGTCCGACGCCGAGGGCTAGGAGCTTCCCCTTCATGTCGCGGCCGGTCAGGACTTCTTGGCCGGCCGGCGGGGCTTCCGGGCCGGCTGCTCTGCGACCTCCAAGTCTATTCCTTCCACGCCGCGCCCGCCGCTGACGCGGCAGACCGCGCCGCACTTCGGACATTCCGCGATGGGCAGATCGGAGTGGTGGTCGACGCCCTCGTCCGCCCGGCCCTCATGGCCGCACGCGCACTTGATGCGGGCCGGGAGCACGGTGAGGACCAGTTCCGCGCCTTCCAATTGCGTGCCCGCAGCCGACACCGCGAAGATCTGCTTGAAGGACTCCTCGCCGTGCAGCTCCAAGGCCCCGATCTTCAGGGAGATGGACTTCACCTTCCCCGTCAGCTTCCGGGCGGCCAGGTCCTGGCGGATGGAATCGATGACGCTCTGGATTATGGCTTGTTCGTGCATGGGATCATCTATTATACACGTCGTAGGCCAGGATTTGCACCCGCGATGATGACGTTCCCGATTGAGGTTGCGCGATGTGGTATTAATGAATACAATTATCCGGATAGCTGGCTCGCCGAGACACGTACTGAGCCAGGAGGATCGAAATGCGCTGGGGCAGCTTGATCTCGACTCTGATTATGGCCGGCGCCTCGACCATGGCGCCCAGCCTGTTCTCCAAGTTCACGGGCATAGACCAGGGCGGCTTGATCAACTTGGTCGGCCAGGTCCAGTCCATCAGCTCCGGCCAAGGCATGGAAGAGAGGACCTTGGCGCAGATGCGCGCCATCGAGAAGGGACAGATGCCTGGCAGCGACCAGGCGGCGCCGACGGAAGACTCCGGCCAAGCCCCGGACCCGAACGGGGAGGTCTTTGTGGAAGTCCTGTCAGCCCAGCCCGGCCAAGAGCCGGCTGCCGCTGCCGCGCAGCAGGTGCCGGTGGTCAATCCCGCCCCAGCGCCAGCCGCTGCGCTCCTGGCGCAGTCGCAGGCCGGCAAGCCCGGCCAGGACCCGGCCGCCGCGCTCCTGGCGCAGTTGCGGTCAGCCAAGCCCGGCCAGGACCCGACCTCTGCGATGCTGGCGCAGTTGCAGTCCCTCCAGAACGGACAGATGGAGGGTGTCTCCTTGCCGCAATTGGCGGCCATCAAGGATATGGCCAACGGCGGGGCTTCCCCTATGGGCGGTCCGCTGGGCCAGTTGAACACGGCTATGACGGCGATCAAGTCTTACCAGAACCAAAAGCCCATCCTCGAGCAGTGGCGCATGGGCCTGCTGCAGGACTCGGAGCAGGTGCGCCAGTTCTACCGGAGCCATCGCCAGAAGGCCCTGGCCTACTTCCTCCTGGCAGGGCTGGCCCTGCTGGGGGTGGCCGCGCTGGGCGCGATCCCTTGGTTCCGCGGCTTGGCTCGCTTCGTCATGGGGATGGCCTTCGGGCTGAGCGGGCGCTTCCTGATGCTGGTGTCCATGGCCGCGGTGGCCTACTTCGCAGCCAGCCGGATCAATCCCTGGCCGCTGCTGCCGCCGGAGACGCTGGCGGTGCCGGTGGGTTACATGCTCCTCTCCGGCCTCTTCCTGAGGGTGCTCGACCCGAACTACCCGCTGTGGAACATGATGGTCAAGAGCTTTCTGGCTCCGCTGGCCTCCTGCCTGGGGGTGACGGGCTGGGTGCTCTACCAGCCCTTGGTCTGGGCCAAGCTCAAGCCCATGATCGCGGCCCGCTTGGCCTAGAAGAAGCCGCCGGGACGCCAAGCCACAAAAGCGGCATTTGATTTTTTTTTGATTCCATCCAGCTAAACTCTATTGAGTGCCGCGCTCAACCATGCTGCCCCGGCGCGGAGCGGAGATGATGAGGATAAAACGAGGGTTCCCGTGACCGACCGTAGTCCGAAGGGCTTGCGCCGTGATCGTGGACCCGCGCGCCATTACAGCCGTTCCGCGTGGGGCGTCCTGCTCCTGCTCGTCATGGCTCAATGGGCTGGCGACGGCGTCAGCCTGCCGGTGGCAGCCGAGTGGTCGGCCCCGAGGCTCGGCGGGCTGGCCGGGGAGACCTACTTGGATGCCGTCCGGGACCACTCCGCGCGTCCGGCGCAGCTCTTGAGGGCGGGCCAGACGCGCTCCGTGACCCGGCAGGCCCCGCCTCCGGCCCCCCGCCTCGCATACCTGAGCCTCACCGGCGACCAGCGCAGGACTTTCATCGAGACCGGCGGCGGCCAATCGCCCGCGCCGCCGCAGGGCTCGCCGCCCCCGCCGGCTCCGCCACCGGCTCCGCCACCGGCTCCGCCACCCGGGACGGACTTCAACAGGGGCGAGCTGAAGCACGCCCAAGCGCTGAGCGACTTGACTCACGTCGACTTCGAGGAGGTCATGGCCTTGAGGGAGAGCGGGCTGGGCTGGGGCCAAGTGGCCCATACCCTGGGAGTCTCCTTGGGCGCCGCGATGCGGTCGGGCGCGGGCATGAGCGCGGGCAGGACCGGCGGGCAAGGGCCAGCCGGCGCGAGCGGGGCGAGCGCGGCGCATGGGGCTTTCAACGGGAATCCCCCAAAGCTGCCGCCAGGACGCGGCCGCAAAGGGCATTGAAGAGGGCCTGGTGACTTTCCCACGCCTGAGCCGCATGCGCTCCCTCGGGGCGGCCCTGACGCTTCTGTTCGCGCTCGCAGCCCGGGCGGCCGCGACGCTCTACTCGGGCGAAACGGGCTATCAATACACGGCCGGCAGCAAGGGCTATTGGAGCCACGAGCTCTCGGGCCAGGCCGAGCTGCGCGTCGCGGGGGGCTGGTATCCGTTCGGACGCCTCTCGGTCTTCACGGATTCAATCTACCGCGGCGTCCTCGCGCCGGGCGCTGGGGTCGAGAAAGGCTTCCCGGGCGTGGGCCGGGCCCGCGCCGGCTACACTTACTCCGCGGGGGCGCAGCGCGACGGCGGGCCCCACGGCACGTCCCACGCGGTAGAAGCGGGCTTCTTCCGGGCCTGGCGGCGCGACCTCGCGACGGACTTCTCGTACCGCTGGATCAGCGGGGACCTGTTCACCGGGAACGACGCGGCGGTCAGCCCGGTCACCGGGGCCACGAGCGTGACCCCGAAGCACCTGGTCCTGCACCAGCCCGCCGTCGCGGCGGTCTGGACCACGCCTTGGGGTCCCCACCCGCCCAGGCTCACCGGAGCGCTGGCCCCGTTCCTGGGCGACCAGGCGCCAGTCTACACCGAGTCGCTCGACGTGGCAGTTCCCTTGGTCAAGGGCCTCTGGATCCACGCCGCCCTCACCCTCGCGCAAGGCAGCGACGCCCCCCGCCGCTACGTCTCGGCCGGGCTCACCTACGAGTTCGCGGGCCGCCGGTGAGCATGGCCGCGGGCTGAGCGTGCCCCCACTCGGCCAGGACCCGCCTGGCCTCGGAGACCAGCGCCGGAAGGGCCTGCGCCGCCCCGGGCGTCAAAGACTCGCGGAATACGGTCGGGTCCTCGACTTCCATGGCCAGCACGCGCATGTCCTTCGGGAAATGCATGCCCACCCGCTCCGCCAGCTGGATCAGCTCGGGCAGGCCGGAGAAATGCGGCGAAGGCGAGACGATGTCCTTGAAGTCCTTGCGCCCCCACGACAAGACCGTGCCCGGACGGCACTTGCCCGTGGCGATGGCGTCGAGGATGAGGGCCCGGTCGTAGCCTTCCAGGTGGTCGAGCAGGGCCAGGCCGGCCTCGCCCGTCTCCACGACGTCTACGCCCTCGAAGGGCTCCGAACGGAGGCTGCGCGCCGCGTGGAAGCCCACGGCGTCGTCGCCCAGGATGTCGTTGCCCAGGGCCAGGACGACGGTCCTGGAGGTCTTAACGGCGGATCTCCTTGATGACTCCGCCCTTGAGGTCCCTCAAGGTGACGATCAAGGGCATCTCGCCCGGCAAGGTGTGCGTGGCGCAGCCGAAGCACGGGTCGTAGGCCCGGAAGGCCATCTCCACCTGGTTGAGCAGCCCGTCGGACACGTTGCCGCCCTTGATGAGCCCCTTGGCCGCCTTGTCCACGCTCATGGCGATGCGCGCGGAATTGCCGATGGTGGCCACGATGAGGTTGGTCTTGCGCATGAGGCCCCGCTCGTCGGTCTCGTAGTGGTGGATCAGCGTGCCGCGCGGAGCTTCCACGACCCCGACCCCGATCTTCGGGGTCTTGGTGGGCAAGGTGCGGAAGTCCTTGGAGGTGATCTGCGGGTCGTTGACCAGAGCGACGATGGTCTCCGCGGCCTGGATCATCTCGATGACGCGCGCGTAGTGGTTGGCCAAGGTGTGGTGGACCGGCTTGCCGCCCAGCACCTTGAAGTACTCCTCGTAGGCCTTCTGCGCCTCGGGGGTGGCCATGCCGTCGGCGGCGTTGAGGCGCGCCATGGGCGCCACGGCGTAGACTCCGGAGCGCCCCCCCTCCGTGAAGCCCTTCCAGCCCACGTTCTTGAGGAACGGGAACTTGATGTAGGTCCAGGGCTCCACATGCTCGTTGATGTGCTGCAGGTAATCCCGGATTGGGAACTTGGCGTACTCCTTGCCCTCCGGGGTGACGACCCGGACGTCCCCGTCGTAGAAGTTCACCTTGTTGTCCTTGTCCACCAGGCCCATGTAGTAGGTCTTGTGGGTGAAGGCGTCCGAGGTGATGAGCTTCACGTAGGCCTCGTTCTTGAGCACGATGTCCTTGAACACCTGCAAGGTGAACTTGGCGAACTCCAGGCCCTCGGCCGCGATCTGCTTGAACTCCGCGATCTGGTCCGGGGAGATGCCCTTGGCCACGCCGCCGGGAAGGCCCAGCACCGGGTGGATGACCTTGCCGCCCGCGTAATTGATGATCCCGCGCAGGCGCCGGCGCATGGAGATGACCTTCTTGCCCACGTCCAGGCCCACCTTGCCGATCACGCCGATGACGTTGCGCAGCTCCTTGGGAGCGTCGGGACCTACGATGAAGTCCGGCCCGCCCAGGATGTACACGTGCAAAGCGTGGTCTTCCAGCATGAAGGTGTTGTAGACCAGCTCGCGGATCTTGCGGCCGACCGGGTGGCACTCGACCTGGTAGAGGTCGTCGAGGGCCTTGGTCGCGGCCATGTGGTGCGCCGTGGGGCAGACCCCGCAGATGCGCGAGGTGATCTGGGGCATGTCCTCCGAGGGCCGGCCCAGGCTGAACACCTCGAAGCCGCGCAGCTCAGGGATCTGCAGGTAGGCGTGGTCCACGTCGCCCTTGTCGTTTAGGAAGATGTCGATCTTGCCGTGCCCCTCGAGGCGGGTGATGGGGTCGATGGCGACGTGCCGCTGCTTCATATACTGCTGGTTGGCCGCCTTCTGGGTCTTGTCGTAGATCTCTTGAACTTTCTTGTCCATTCTATCGCTCCTAGTTCAGTTTGCGGCGCAGGATGCACTTGGAAAGCCCGTAGCGGTAGAAGGTCCCGATGGGGTCCGGTATTCCGTCGAGGACCGCATCGATGTCCTTCTCTTCCTTGGGCGCGATGTTGGAGAAGACCGAAGAGATGAACTTGGCCCCCTGGTCGCGCACCCGCGAGGACGGCCCGAAGCAGCCGGTGCAGGGCATGTTGCCCTCCGGGCAGCGGGCCTCGCAGCCCGCGCGCGTGGCCGGGCCCATGCAGACCAGGCCCTGCGCGAGCAGGCACTTCTCCGGGTCGATGTGCACCTGGTGCGGCCGCTTGAACTCGGCCAGGGCCAGGTCGGCCGGCTTGGAATCCTTGCGCTTGCACTCCTCGCAGAGGGAGTTGTCGGGCGAGAGCACGGTCCCCTTGGGCGGCAGCTTGCCGGCGAGGATGGCGCCGACCGCGGCGCTGATGAGCTTGGGGGTGGGCGGGCAGCCGGGCAGGTAGTAATCCACCTCGATGACCTCGTCCAGGGACCTCACCATGTTGCGGAACTCGGGCAAAGTCACGGTGCGGCCCTGGTCCACGGTCTCCAGCTGGGGCCGGGTCTTGGACGGGTTGTCCACCCCGGGACAGTCCTCATACACATACTTGAGGATCTCCTCCTTCTTGAACTGGTTGGCCAGAGCCGGGATGCCGCCCGAGTTGGCGCAGGCTCCGAAGGAGACCACCATCTGCGCCTTGCGGCGCAGCATGCGGACCCACTCCTCCTGCTCGGAGGTGCGGATGGCGCCGTTGATGAAGGCCACGGCGATGGACTTGTCCGGCCGGGCTTCCACGTCCGCCTTCTTAAAGTCCATGGCCACGGGCCAAAGGACGATGTCCACGGCTTCCACGACCTTGAGGATGTCCTCGGCCAGGTCCACCACGGCCTCTTCGCAGCCGCCGCAGGACGCGCACCAGTAGAAAGCGACTTTGGGTTTATCGGGCATGGGCCACCTCCGGCGCGCTCTCAGAGCCGACGCGCGCCTCCAATTCTTCGATCTCCTTGTCCCACTCCGCGAACTTGCCGGGCAGGTCCAGCGGGCCCAGGGCCCGGACCTTGGCGGTCATGTCGTTGACCGTGGTCCTGACCTTGTCGCCCTCAGCGCCGGAGATCCACTCCAGGCGGAAGCGGCCGTCCTTGATGCCCATGTCCCGGAGCATGCGCTCGAGCATGCGCATGCGGCGCAGGGTCTTGTAGTTGCCCTCCGCGTAGTGGCAGTCGCCGGGGTGGCAGCCGCCCAAAAGCACCCCGTCGGCGCCCTTGGCGAAGGCCTCCAGAACGAACTGCGGGTCCACGCGGCCGGAGCACATCACCCGGATGACGCGCACGTTGGGGGCGTACTTGAGGCGCGAGACGCCGGCCAGGTCCGCCGCGGTGTAGGTGCACCAGTTGCAGAAGAAGGCCACGATGCGGGGTTCGAACTGCCCCGGCTGGGCCGGTGCGGCAGGCTCAACATGCTTGCTCATTTCGCCAATACCCCCTCGATCTCGCTGAAGATCTCGTCGTCCTCGAACAGGTTCTGCCGGATGGAGCCGGACGGGCAGGCCGCGGCGCAGACCCCGCAGCCCTTGCAGAGCACCTCGTTGATCTCGGCCTTCTTCTTCTCTTCGTTGAAGGTGATCGCGGTGTAGGGGCAGAGCGGCACGCAGGTCTTGCAGCCGCTGCACTCCTCCTCCACCACGTGCGAGGTGTTGGGCTCGAGCTCCACGTGGCCCGCGTCGATGAGGACCAAAGCCTCCGCGGCCGCCGCGCCCGCCTGGGCCACGGTATCCGGGATGTCCTTGGGCGCCTGGCAGGCGCCCGCGATGAACACGCCGTCCGTGAAGGTGTTGACCGGAGCCAGCTTGGGATGGCGCTCCTGGAAGAAGCCCTCGCTGCCGCAGCCGATGTTGAAGATGCGGCGCACCGCCTGGGCGTCGGGCTGGGGCTCCAGGCCCGTGGCAAGGACCACCATGTCCACCGGCACGCGGCGCACAAAGCCGGCCAAGGTATCTTCCACCCTGAGGACCAGCCTGCCCTCCTCCTCCGGCGTCATGGCCCAGTCCGTGACCTCGGCCACTCGTCCGCGGATGAAGTGCACACCCTCGGAGAGGAGCTTGTCGTAGAACTCCTCGTAGGCCTTGCCGGGCGCGCGCATGTCGATGTAGAAGTTGTACACCTCGGCGCCGGAGTGCTCCTTGATGAGGTGCGCGAGCTTGAGCGAGTACATGCAGCACACGCGCGAGCACCATTTGTTGGTCTTCTCGTCGCGGGAGCCCACGCAGTGGATGATGCCCACGGCCTTGGGATGCTTGCCGTCTCGCCCCACCACCTCGCCGGAGGTCGGCCCGGAGGCGTTGACCAGCCGCTCGATCTCCAAAGCCGTGTACACGCCCGGGTACTTGCCGTAGCCGTACTGCGGCGCCTTCTTGGAGTCGAAGGTCTTGAAGCCCGTGGCCAGCACGATGGCGCCGACCTTGAGCTCCTTCATCTCCTCCTTCTGGGCGAAGTCGATGGCGTCGCGGTCGCAGGCCGCGGCGCAGGTCTTCTTGCACTTGCCGGTCTTGAACTGGATGCAGGTCTCCGGGTCGATCATCACGACCTTGGGGGTGGCCTGCGGGAAGTCGATGTACACGGGCTTGCGCTTGCCCAGGCCCTGGTTGAACTTGTCCGCGAACTTCGGTTCTTTGAAGACGCAGGCCTCGATGCACTCCATGCAGCCCACGCAGAGGTCTTCCTTGACGTAGCGCGGCTTGCGCTTGACCGTGACCTTGTAGTTGCCCACGTAGCCTTCCACTTTGGCCACCTCGGAGTAGGTCCAGAGGGTGATGTTCGGATGCGATTTGACCGCGGACATCTTGGGCGTGAGGATGCAGGCCGCGCAGTCCAAGGTCGGGAAGGTCTTGTCGAAGGCGGCCATGTGGCCGCCGATGGTGGACTCGCGCTCCACCAGGGTCACCTTCTTGCCCGCGTTGGCCAAGGTCAGGGCCGCGTGGATGCCCGCGATGCCGCCGCCCACGACCAGCACGTTGGGGTCCACCGGGACCTGCTTCTTCTCCAAGGACTGGTGGAAGCGCACCCGGTAGATGGCGGCGCGGGCCAGGTCCTTGGCTTTCTGCGTCGCGGCCTTCTTGTCCTCGTGCACCCAAGCGGCGTGCTCGCGGATGTTGACCATCTGGAAGTAGAAGCTGTTAAGCCCCCCTTTGGCCGCCGCTTTCCGGAAGGTCTCCTCGTGCAGGTTGGGCGAGCAGGCCGCCACCACCAGGCGCTCGAGCTTGTGCTCGCGGATGTCCGCCGCGATCATCTCCTGGCCCGGGTCCGAGCACATGTACTTGTAGTCGCGCGAGACGGCCACGCCGGGCAGGCCCGCCGCGTACTTGGCCACCTCGGCCACGTCGATGACGCCCGCGATGTTGGACCCGCAGTGGCAGATGTAGAAGCCGATGCGCGGCAGCCCGTTGCTGTGCGGCTTGTTCCCGTTGTTGTCGGCCATGGCTTACCTCCCGGCTAGTACGGCGTCGGCGGAGATGATGCTGCGCTTGAGGCCCAGCTCGTCGGCGCTCAGGCCCAGCGCCAGGCCGAGGATCTGGGTGAAATACACGACGGGCATGTCCACCGCCTCGAACTTGCGGGCGATCTGGTCCTGATAGCCGTCGAGATTGAACTGGCAGAGCGGGCAGACCGTGACGATGGCCTCGGCCCCGCGCTTCTTGGCTTCCTTGATGATGATGTAGGCCAGGCGCAGGCCGACCTCGGGCACGGTGCCCGTGAGGCTGCCGCCGCAGCAACGGGTCTTGAGGGGATAGGTCACGCACTCCGCGCCCGCGGCCTTGATGAGCCTGTCCATGAAGACCGGCTCGTGCTGGTCGTCGAAGCTCGCGAAGGGCCGCACGATCTGGCAGCCGTAGTAGGGCGCGAACTTGTGGCCCTTGAGCGGGCTCTTGATCCGCTTGGCGATGGCGTCCAAGCCCACGTCGTTGATCAGCACGTCGAGGGGATGGCGGACCTTGACCTTGCCGTGGTATTCCAAGCCGGCGGCGGCCAGGGCCTTGTCCACCTTGGCCCGGATCTGCGGATGGTCCTCGAGGCTCTTCTGGGCCTTGTTGAGGCCCAGGTAGCAGGCGCTGCAGGGCGCGATGACGTCGAGCTCCTCGCGCTCCGCGATGGCCAGGTTGCGGCCGGCCAACGCGTAGGACTTGGCCTCGTCGACGGACATGTAGGCCGTGGCGCCGCAGCAGTTCCAGTCCTCGATCTCCTTGAGCTCGACGCCCAGGGCCTTGAACACGGCCAGGAGGGATTCCTCGTAGGCCTTGCCGGTCCCCTTGAGGGAACAGCCGGGGAAATAGAGATATTTCATCTGGCGACCTCCTTCTTTTCCTGCTTGTCTTGGGCGTCGAGGCTGTCGAGGATCTTGCGCAACTCTTCCTTGCGCTGGATGTGCTCGGGCAAAAAGGACATGCGGCCCGTGCGCATGAGGTTCAAGCCCAGGCCGGTCATGCTCAGGAACTTGAACCAGTTGGTGCGCAGGAACAGGTCGATGACCAGCAAGGTCTCGTTGACGCGGCCCCACATGAAGATCATGCGGCCGAACTCCTTGGCCAGGACCGGGATGGGGAAGCGCGAGGGATAGACGCCCTCCTGGATGGCCCGGCGCTTCAGCGCGTACATGATGTCCGTGACCTGGATCTGCTTGGGGCATTCCACCCGGCAGGCGTAGCAGCTGGCGCACAGCCAGATGGTGAAGGAGCTCAGGACCTCCTTCTTGAAGCCCTCGCGAGCCAGATTGATGAGCCTACGCGGGGTGTAGTCCATGTACAAGGACAGGGGGCAGGTGGCGCTGCAGACCCCGCACTGGATGCAGTGGCGCAGGTTCTCGCCGCCGGTCTGGCTGGTCGCCCAGCGGGCGAAGTCGGCGTCGCGATCCGCCTCGTACTTCATCGTCTGAGTCATGGCCATCTCACGTCCTCCTGGCGCGCGGGCGCGCGCGGCATGACGAACGTCAGCTTCTGAATCTGACCTACATCAGTATAAGATTATGGGAGGCCCGGTTGCAATGACCTACTATTAACAAAATTAATAGGTATGGCGTAAGGATGCGGCGGGCCTCAGAGCTTCGGCCCGGCCGCCCGGACCTCGGCCGGGCAGCCCGACTCGAACTTCTTGAAATTCTCGACGAAACGGGCCGCCAGCTCCCGGTACTTCTGCGCGTAGCGGGCCTGGTCGGGCCAGGAGTCCGAGGGGTTGAGCACCCCGGCCGGAATGCCCTCGCAGGCCTTGGGCACGCCGAAGCCGAACACCGGGTCCGCGGCGAACTGCGCGTCCCGGAGCCGGCCGCTGAGCACCGCGTCGAGCAGGCCGCGCGTGTGGCGGATGCTGATGCGCTGGCCCACGCCGTAGGGGCCGCCGACCCAGCCCGTGTTGACCAGCCAGCAGGTGGCGCCGTGATCGAGGACCTTGCGCTTGAGCAGGTCCGCGTAGACCGCCGGGTGCTGGACCATGAAAGGAGCGCCGAAGCAGGTGCTGAAGGTCGGCTGCGGCTCCTTGCCCAGCCCGGCCTCGGTCCCCGCCACCTTCGAGGTGTACCCGGAGATGAACTGGTAGAGCGCCTGGTCCGGCGTGAGCTTGGCGATGGGCGGCAGGACGCCGAAGGCGTCGCAGGTCAGGAAGATGATGTTGCGGGGATGCCCGCCGGTCTTCTCCGGCACGGCGTTGGCGATGAAGTCCAGGGGATAGGAGGCCCGGGTGTTCTCGGTGCGGGACTCGTCGTCAAGGTCGATGAGCCTGGTCACCGGGTCGAAGGGCACGTTCTCCAGGATGGCTCCGAAGCGCCGGATGGCCGAAGTGATCTGCGGCTCGGCCTTGGGCGAGAGGCGGATGACCTTGGCGTAGCAGCCGTCCTCGAAGTTGAAGACGCCCGCGTCACTCCAGCCGTGCTCGTCGTCGCCGATGAGCCGGCGCTGGGGGTCCGCGGAAAGGGTGGTCTTGCCCGTGCCCGAGAGTCCGAAGAAGAGCGCCGCGTCGTCGTCCGGGCCGATGTTGGCGGAGCAGTGCATGGGGAGCACGCCTTTCAGCGGCAGCAGGTAGTTCAGGATGGAGAAGACGGACTTCTTGATCTCGCCGCCGTAGCCCGTGCCGCCGATGAGGCAAAGGCGCTGGGAGAAGTCGACCAGGATGAAAGTGCCTGACCTGGTCCCGTCCACCTTGGGATCGGCCTGGAACGACGGGACAGCCACGACCGTGAACTCCGGCACGAAGCGCCGGTATTCCTCGCTGCTGGCCGGCTTGATGAGCATGTTGCGCGCGAAAAGGCTGTGCCAGGCGCGCTCCGTGACGATCCGCGCCGGGAGCCGGTAGTCGGGATCAGCCCCGCCGTAACAGTCCTGCACGAAGAGGTCGCGGCCCTGCAGATAGCCTTGTAGCCGCTTGTAGAGACCGTTGAACTTGTCCTGGTCGAAAGGCCGGTTGTATTCCCCCCACCAGACCTTGCCCGCGGTGGTCGGCTCCTTGACGATGAACTTGTCGTTGGCGGAGCGCCCGGTGTGCCTGCCGGTGTCTACCAGCAGGGCGCCCATGTGCGACAGGCGGCCCTCCTTACGGGAGATGGCCTCTTCGTAGAGCGCCGAGGGGGACAGGTTCCAATAGACATTCCGGAGGCCCTGGAACCCTTGCTTTTCCAGTCCATGCTCGCTCTTGACGTCCAGGATGTCTTTCATAGCCAGTCCCTCACGACCGTCTTGGTCCCGATGCGGATCTCCTTGGGGGCCTTGGGATCTAGCGCCCATCTGATGCGGGCGACGCCCTCGGTGATGTCCTGGGCCGTGGTGCAGTAGCTCAGGCGCAGATGCCCCTCCATGCCGAACTCATTGCCCGGGACCGTGACCACCAGAGCCTTCTCCAGCAGCAGGCGCGCCAGGGCCGCCGAATCCTCGGAATAGGCCCGGAAGTCGGGCAGGCAGTAGAAGGTCCCGGCCGGCCGGGAGACCTTGAGCCCCGGGATTGAGGCCAGCTCCCGTAGCATGACGTCCCGGTTGCCCTGCAAGGCGGCGCGCAGGGCCTCCAGGTCGGTCGCCGGGCCGTTCAAAGCGCCAACGGCTGCGGCCTGCAGCAGGCCCGAGGTGCAGGAGACCGTCTGCGCCTGGATGTTGGCCAGGACCTTCACCACGGCTTGGGGGGCCACGGCCCAGCCGATGCGGAAGCCCGTCATGCCGTAGAGCTTGGAGATGCCGTTGATGGAGATGATCTTGGTGGACTCCGGGTCCCGGTCCGTGGACTTGTAGGGCGATGCCGGCACCGTGCCGTCGAAGACCAGCTTGTGGTAGATGTCGTCCGAGATGTAGGCGAGGCCGCGCTCCTCGCAGAGGCGCACCAGGCCCGCGATGAGCGCCTCGGGGTAGACGGCCCCGGAGGGGTTGTTGGGGGAATTGACGATGACGGCCTTGGTCTTCGGGCTAACCGCGGCCGCGATGTCCTGGAGCCTCGGGATGAAGCCGCCCTCCGGCGGCCGTACGATGACGGGCACGCCGCGCACCATCTTGATCATCTCCGGATAGCTCACCCAGTAGGGCGCCAGGACCACGACCTCGTCGCCGGGGTCGAGCAAAGCGAAGAGCACGTTGAAGAGCGCGCCCTTGGCCCCGTCGCAGACGATGACATTGCCCGGCCCCACGGTCCAGCCGTAGTTCTCCGCCGTGTAGCGGACGATGGCCTGCTTGAGCGCGGGCACGCCCGAGGTGGGCGTGTACTTGACGTCGCCGCTCTCCAGCTTGGCGGCGCAGGCCTGCGCCGCGCTGCGGGGCGCCTTGTTCTTGGGCTCGCCGCCGCCCAGGTGGATGACGGCCTCGCCCTTCTCCCGGAGGGCCCGGGCGGTCTCGTTGAGGCTCAAGGTGGGCGATTCGGCGATGGCTCTGGCGAGTGCGCTGAGGCTCATGGGGCGGGGTCCTCCGTGATGGTCTGGCCCCATCATAACATGGACTGGCCCGCCCTGGGAATCGAATCCTACTTATGCCCCTATTAGACGCTCTAATAGTTTGATAGAATCGGACTCATGCATCTAGAATCTCTGCGCATCTTCCGGGACCTCATCGAGACCGGGAGCTTCTCCAAGGCGGCCGAGCTCAACTACCTCACCCAGTCGGCGGTGAGCCAGCAGCTCAAACACCTGGAAAAATCCGTGGGCCGCCCCCTGTTGGACCGCGGCAGCCGCCAGCTCAAGCTGACCCCCGCGGGACGGATCTTCTACCGCACGGCCAAACGCATCGTGGCGGCCTACGAGGACATCACGGCGCGCATCCATTCCGCCGCGCCGGAATCCGACCAGCGGCTGCGCATCGCGGCCATCTACAGCGTGGGCACCTACGTGCTCCAGCGCTATCTGAAGGATTTCCTGCGGCGTCATCCCGAGGTCAAGGTGGAGGTGGACTACCAGAAAGCCAGCCGCATCTGCGACGACATCCTGCGCGGCCGGGCGGACCTGAGCATCATGGCCTATCCGGTCAAGCGCCGGGACCTGCAGACCATCCCCCTCTCCGAGGAGGAGCTGGTCCTGGCCCTGCCCAAGCTCCATCCCCTGGCCCGGCAGGAGACGGTCAGCCTGGGCGACCTGGCGGGGCAGGATTTCGTCGCCTTCGACCGGGGCACCCCCACGCGCAAGGCCCTGGACAAGGTCCTGCGCGCGGCCAAGGTGCGGCCGAAGGTGCGCATGGAGTTCGACAACATCGAGACCATCAAGAGCGCGGTGTCCAGCGGCATGGGAGTCGCCATCGTGCCGGAGGCGACGGTGGCGGCCGAAGCCAAGGCGGGCAGCCTCTGCGTGCGCCGGTTCACGAATCACAAGCTCACCAGGCCCCTGGGGGTCCTGGTGCGCAAGACGCGGCGCGAGAACCGGGCCGTGCGGACCTTCCTCAAGCACCTCAGCGGCGTCCACGCCCGCTAAGGACGCAGAGCGGGCGAGCCTTCGGCTCGCCAGTTCGGGGAGGGGCTAGACCTCGATGGTCCGGCCCATGGTGAGGAGCTCGGCGCTGATGTTTTTCCAGCGCTTCTGGACTTGGGGGTCGGCGGGCGGTAGGCTTTCCTGGTGCACGCTCTTATCATCCACCACCGCGAGGCCCTGGGGCGTGATGGCCAGGATCTTCGCCGTGACCCGCTTGACGGACTGCAGCTTCCCGTCCAGAGAGACGATATAGGTGTAGCGTTCCAGCGCCCCGGTGCCGTCCGCCTGCGGCCGGACCGACTCCTCCACTCCCTCGAGGTGGCTGAAATAGCGCCGGTAGACGAGGTCCCGCATCATTCCTTCTTCCTGCGGCGGGCCCGCCACCTCAACCAAGGTCACCTGCAAAGTCCTCGCGCCTCCGTCCGGCGTCTCCTGGGAACGAACATAGGCCGGCCCGTCCTTGGCCAGGCGGTCGAAAAGCTTCTGCACCGGGGCCTTGTCCACCGGCGCCGGAGCCTTCTGGTCCTTGAATTTGGAGACCGAATCCTTGACGTCCTGGAGCCCGGCGGTGTCGAGGCTGAATTCGGCGGCGGAGAGAGGGGAGACGGCGATCGCGGCGAGCGCGGCGGCTGCGGCCAGGAGGATCTTGTTCATGCTCCTAGTTTAGCCGTGCCGGAGCCGGGAGGACAGTGCCTTCAGGCCCAACGCCTCGGGCCGGAGGGCCTAGGCCCAATGCCGGTCACTTAAGGTCCGCTTCCGTCGGCCGCTGCCGTTAAGACCCTCGGAACCCCGTAGGGGTTCCGAGGCCGGCGCGACGATATTCCTCTGTCGCGCCGACCCTATGAGGATTCTGAGTGCTGGGTCACTTCGCGCGCGGCTCGTGGCGCCATGCGCCGCGAGAGCAGGAAGAGAGAGTATTGGGCCGAAGTCTCGGTGATCTGGATGGCGACCTGAAATACTGATTATATTTATGGAATAACGATAAATTTAGCAATACCTCCAGCGCTGGAGGTGGAGGGGCTAGAAGTGATGGGAAAATATGAAAAATTGGCACATCAAGTCGCCGTCTTTCGTCATAGCACAAAAACTGCGTGCCGCTAAGTGACCGGCATTGGGCCTAGGCCTTCCGGCAGGCGGCCCAGAACCGCCGCATGTCCTCGGGGACCCGGGCCAGGAACCGGACCGGCCGGGCCGTGGCGGGATGCGCGAATTCGATCTTGTAGGCGTGCAGCATGAGCCGCGGCGGCACGGGCTCTCCCGACCGCGGCCTGTCGAACTCCTGGTCTCCCATCACCGGATGGCCCAGGAGGTCAAGATGCACCCGGATCTGATGAGTCCGGCCGGTCAAAGGCAGGGCCTCCACCCAGGCCCCGGCCGCGCACGACTCCAGGACGGAAAAACCGGTCGACGCCTCCTTGCCGAAAGGCGTGGCGATGATCCGCCGATGCCCCGGCTTGCGGCCCACCGGCGCCTCCACGCTGGCCCGCTTCTCCAACCACTGGCCCCGCACCACCGCGCGGTAGGTCTTGGAGACCTCCCGGTCCTTGAACTCGCCGATCAAGGCCTCCGAGGCGGCCGGAGTCTTGGCCACGAGCAGGACCCCGCTCGTGCACCGGTCGAGGCGATGCACGATGCCGCAGCGGGGCGTGCCGGCCGCGCTGATGCCCGGGCGCTGCCGCAGCAGGATGCCGGCGAGATTGGGCTCCGTCTCGCAGAGCGCCGCCTCGGGCGCCGCGAGCCAGCTGGCGCCCAACGGGTGCATGAGCAGGCCCGCCGGCTTGTTGAGGACCAGCAGCGCGCGGTCCTCATGGAGCACCCAGTCCGAGAACCTCCCGTAGGGTTCGGCCCACTCCGGGGCCGGGAACTCGACGGCCACGGCCTCCCCGACGTGCAGGCGCCGGTCGGCGTCGGCGAGCTCGCCGCCCACCCGCACCGCGCCCAGCGCGATCAGCCTCTTGAGATGGCTGCGGCTCAGATGAGGGAAATGCCCGGCCAGGAACAGATCCAGCCGCTGGCGCGGGGTTTCCGCGACGAAGGACTCCGGGACTTGTCTCATATCGGCTTTACCCCCCTCCGGGTCATGATCACGACGGCGACCGCGATCCCCGCCAGGGCCAGCCACTGAGAGATGGAGAAAGGCGGCCACGAGGCGCCCCGGTCGTCGAAGCGATAGAACTCGATGACGAAGCGCGCCGCGCTGTAGAGACCGACGTAGGCGAGGAACACGGTGCCCGGCACCAGCTCCCGGCGCTCGACGCGCGGCAGCAGGGCCTTGAGCAGGAAGACGGCGATGGCGGCGTCGGCCGCGGACTCGTAGAGCTGGGTCGGATGCAGGGGGACGCCCCACAGCTCGCGCGGCGTCACGCTGCCCGGGTCTCCTCCCAGAACGATGCCCCAGGGCATGGACGTGGGCCGGCCGTAGCAGCAGCCCGCGGCTAGGCAGCCCAGCCGTCCCAAGGCTTGGCCGAAAGGCAGGGCCACCCCCGCGTAGTCGGCCGTGGCGAAGTAATCCAGCCCCACCCAGAGCTTCGCCGCGTAGCCCATGGCCAAAGCGCCCAGCAGGCCGCCGAAGAAGACGAACCCGAAGCGGAAGTCTCCGACCAGGCTCAGCCGGCCGTCGAGCAGCTCCCGGTAGGACACGGCCCAGTAGAGCAGCTTGCCTCCGAAGAGCGCCCCGAAGAACAGGCAGTAGATGAGGCGCCAGAACCCCTTCTCGTCGAGCTTCAGCCGCTCCATCCGGGATTTGAGGAACAGGATGGCCGCCAGGTAGCCGGCCGCGACGGCGGCGCCGTAGGTGGAGAGGTGGAAAGGCCCCAGCGAGATCAGGATGGGGTGCATGGTCTCCTGTTGGCCCAGGCGGCCAGGCCCAGGCCCGCGCCGAGCAGGCCCAGGCTGAGGAGCTGCCCACCGGTCAGTCCGAGGATCCCGGGGACCGTGTCGCCCCGGAAGAACTCCACGCCGAAGCGCAGCAGGCCGTAGGCCGCGAAGTAGAGGCCGCTGAGGGTCCCGAAGCCCAGCCGGCCGGTCTCGAGGCGGGGAACCACGTAAGACCAGAGGGCCAGGAAGATGCCGGCGTCGCCGAAAGCCTCGTAGAGCTGGGTGGGATGGAGCGGCGCGCCGAGCAGGGCCCTGTCGACCAGACAGACGGGGTCCGTGAAGCGCACCGCCCAGGGCAGTTGCGTGGGCCGGCCGTGGCAGCAGCCGGCCGCGAAGCACCCCAGCCGGCCGAAGACGTGCCAGAAGGGGGCGACCAGGCTCACGTAGTCGAGCAGCCTCAAGAACGGGATGCCGCGCCTGCGCGCCAGCAGCCAGACACCCCCTATGACGCCGGCGAAAGCGCCCAGCACCGAGAAACCCCGGCTCAACGAGAGGACCGCCGACCACAGCTCCGGGCCGCGGAAAGGGACGTACTCGATGATGTAGAGGCCGCGGCCGCCCAGGAAGCCCCCGAAGAGGACGACGTTGACCAGGAGCCAGAAATCGTCCTCGCTGCGCAGCCCCATCCGCCCGCGCTTGGCCCACCAGATGAGGCAGGAGAGCGCGCCGCCGAGGGCGATGAGGACCCCGTAGCTGAACACGCGCAAGGTGCCCACGGTCAGGAGGACCGGATGCATGCGCTAGGCCCCCAGCCGGAGGAAGTCCTGCAAAGTCTCGGCCGCGAGATAGGGGTTCATCCCGAGTACCGCGCTCAGCGGCGCGCTCGGACAAGGGCCGTAATCGTGGCCGGGCCAGACCACGGTCGCCGCGGGCAGGACGGCCAGGCGCCGCAGGCTCCGGTGCATGGCCTCCGGGTCCGAGCCGGGCAGGTCGGTGCGGCCGCAGCAGTCGATGAAGAGGGTGTCGCCGGTGAAGAGCTGGCCCGCCGCCAGCAGGCACTGGGAGCCGGGGGTGTGGCCGGGGGTGTGCAGGCAGCGCAACTCCAGGCCGCCCGCGTCGACCGTGTCGCCGTCCTCCAGGGCGCGCAGGCCCGGGAAGGCCGCGCGCAGCGCCGCGGCGTCGCCTTGGTGCGCGAAGACCGGGACCGGCGCCTGCTCCAGCAGGTCCTTGACCCCACCGGCGTGGTCGAAATGGCCGTGGGTGAGCACCACGGCTCGGATGGCGCGGCCGTCTTGGCGGGCGGCCTCCAGGAGAGACCGGGCGTCCCAGCCCGGGTCGATGACCGCGCAGTCCGGGCCGGCGCCCCCGCCCGCCAGATACGCGAAGTTCTGCATGGGCCCGACCGGCACCTGCCTGACGTAGGCCGAGGTCCTCATTTCTTCGGCGGCTCGAAGCGGTATTCGATCTCGCCGGCCTTGGTGAACCCGACCTTGCGCGCCTCGCGCTCCAGCGCGGAAGGGTTCTCGCGCAGCTCCTTGAGCCGCAGGGCGGTGCGCGTGTTCTCACCTTCCAGGCTCGCGATCTCGCGGGACAGGCTGCGCAGCTCCAGCCAATTGCGCACCAGGCTCCGGAAGCCCTGGTTGCCGAAGAAGACGGCGAGCAGTCCGACCGTGCCTAGGACCTTCACCCAGTGCTCGCGCAGCCAGACGGAGGGGTCAGGTCTTGACATTTGACATTCGCTCACGACGGCACGGCCACCCTGACGGAACGGCCGTCCCCCTCATAGGGGGACGGCCGGATTCCGCGCCTTCGGCGCGGAATTTCAGAAAGGCTACCGGGCCGCGCCGGCCGCGGCTTTGAAGCACGTCATGCCCGCGTAGCGCGCCTTGCCGCCCAACTCGCGCTCGATGCGCAGCAGCTGGTTGTACTTGCACAGGCGCTCGGAGCGGCAGGGAGCCCCGGTCTTGAGCGCGCCGGCGTTGACGGCCACGGCGAAGTCCGCGATGAAGGCGTCCTCGGTCTCCCCGGAGCGGTGGGAGATGACGGTGGAGAAGCCCGCCTTATGGGCAGTCAGGACCGTTTCCACGGTCTCGGTCACGGTGCCGATCTGGTTGAGTTTGATGAGGACGGAGTTGGCGGTCTTCTCCTGGATGCCGCGCTTGAGGCGCTCGGGGTTGGTCACGAAGATGTCGTCGCCGATGATGGTCACGCCCGCGCCCAGCTTGTCGGTCATGCCCTTCCAGCCGGCCCAGTCATCCTCGGCCAGGGGATCCTCGTAGGAGATGATGCCGTACTTCTTCTGCCAGCCGCCGTAGACGTCCGTCATCTCGGCCGCGGTGCGCGGCTTCTTCTCGAACACATAGGCGCCGTCCTTGTAGAACTCGCTGGCCGCGGAATCCAAGCCCAGCCGGACCTTGTCCTTATAACCGGCCTTGGCGATGGAGTCGGTCAGCACGTCGAGCGCGCTGGCGTGGTCCTTGAGCTGGGGCGCGAAGCCCCCCTCGTCGCCCACGGCCACGGTCATCTTCATGCCGGCCAAGGTCTTCTTGAGCACCTGATAGATCTCGGCGCCGGCGCGCAAGCCGTCGTGGAAGGAGGCCGTGCCCACGGGCACGAGCATGAACTCCTGCACGTCGAGGCCCGAGTCAGCGTGCTTGCCGCCGTTGATCACGTTGAGCATGGGCGTGGGCAGCAGCCACTCATCTACGGGCAGGCCGTAAGCCTTGCGCAGGTAGACGTAGAGGGGCAGCTTGGCCGAGGCCGCCGCGGCCCGGCAGACCGCCATGGAAAGCGAGAGCAGGGCGTTGGCGCCCAGCTTGCCCTTGTTGGAGGTCCCGTCCGCCGCGATCATGGCCTGGTCCAAAGCCGCCTGCTCGCGGGGGTCTTTGCCCTTGAGGAGCTTGGCCAAGGGACCGTCCACGTGCGAGACCGCCTTGAGCACTCCCTTGCCGCCGAACCGGGACTTGTCCCCGTCGCGCAGCTCCACGGCCTCGTGCTCGCCGGTGGAGGCGCCGCTGGGCACGGCGGCGCTGGCCGTGGTCCCGTCATCGAGCCGGACCTCGGCTTCGACGGTGGGGAAGCCCCGCGAATCGAGGATCTCCAACGCCCGGATGGATTCGATCTTGGCCATTTTAAAATCTCCCTTGCAGCAGTCTCTTGCCCGACTCGACGAGCGCGGCGAGCCTCTTAGGGTCATGGGCCTCGGCGTAGAGGCGGAACACCGGCTCCGTGCCCGACGAGCGCAGGCCCAGCCAGCTGCCGTCGCGCAGGATGAACTTGAAGCCGTCGGATTGGTCGATGCGCCACACGGAGCCGCCAGCCAGGTCCAGCGGCGGCCGCACGCGCAGGCGCTCTTCGAGTTCCTGGATCTCCCGCGGCCGGGACATGAAAAAATCCTCGCGGGTGTTGTAGAAAGTGCCGACGCGCTTGAACAGGCGGTCCCGCACCACGCTCAGCGGCTTGCGCTCGCAGGCGGCGAGCTCGAGCATCAGCAGGCAGGCCAGCAGTCCGTCCTTGTCCGGCACATGCCCGCGGATGGTGAGCCCCCCGGCTTCCTCGCCGCCCAGGATGAATTGCCCGGTGCGCAGCAGGTCGCCGATGAATTTGAAGCCCACCGGGGTCTCGCGCGCGTCGAGGCCGTGCGACTTGGCCACGGCGTCGACGAAGTGGGAGGTCATGACGGTGCGCGCCACCTTGCCCTTCATGCCCCGATTGGCCACCAGGTGCTCCAGGGCCAGGGCCAGCACCTCGTTGGCCGGGATCCAGTGCCCGCCGGCGTCGAAGACGCCGAAGCGGTCCCCGTCGCCGTCGCAGGCCAGGCCGAGGCTGAGCTTCTTCTTGGCCACGACCTGCGCCAGCTCGGCCAAGGACTCCGGCGCGGGCTCCGGCGCGCGGCCGCCAAAGAGCACGTCGCGCTGCTCGTGGAGGCCGATCACCTCCACCCCCAGCCCCTCCAAGAAGGGCCGCATGTAGTTGCGGGCGGAGCCGTGCATGGCGTCGACCGCGACCTTGAGCCTGGCCCTGCGGATCGCCTTGACGTCCAGAAGGGAGGAGAGTTGCTTGAAATAGCCGGGCCGCAGGTCCGTGGTCTCGATCCAGGACTCGCGCAGGGACCGGTCCAAAGACATGGTCTTGATGGCGTGCGCCCCGAGCAGTTCTATGCGCCGCTCGATGTCCTCGGTCACCGCCGGCGTCGCGCCCCCGCCCCAAAAGGGCATCCACTTGACGCCGTTGAGCTGGGCGGGGCTCTGCGAGGCCGTGATCATGAGGCCGCCGATCGCCTTGCGCGCCAGCACGGCGGCGGCGACCGCCGGCGTGGGCGCGTCGGATGCGGAGAGGACGGTCTTGATCCCATCCAGCGCGAAGACCGCGGCCACCTCGTGGGCGAAATCCTCGGAAAGGAAGCGGCTGTCGTAGCCGAGCACGATCACCGGCACCGGGCTGCGCTTGCCTTCGCCGAGCCAGGACTGATAGTCCGGCGAGGTCACGCCGTAATCGGGGTTCTCCTTGACGGCGGCGGAGATGGTGTGCGCGACCTTCCGGACGTTGAGGAAGGTGAACTCGTCGCAGAGTTGCGCCCTCCAGCCGCCCGTTCCGAACCTCACCATATCGTGCGGGCGATGGTAGCATATGGGAGGATACAAGGCAATGATTTTCTAGGCCGGCCGGCGGCAGGCCGCGAGTGGGCCTTTGGGCCCATTGACACCCGGGACCTTCGGCCTATGGCAAAAGGGCCGGAGGCTGCTATACTGGGATGACGGCGCCAGGACGGACGCCGCCTCCGGTTTCCTAAAAACCGGTAAAGGCCGGACCGGCCCCTTGACAGGACCCGGCAGGGCGCTATACTTAATGAGCAGGGTGTAAAAAATGCTTCCACGAACAGCTCAAACGGCAGGGTTGGCCCTTCTGCTGGGAGCGGGCATCGCGGTTCCGGCCGCTTTCGCCGATCCCGCCGCGAGCTCCTCCCAATTCGAGCAGCGCTCGGTCACGATAGGCACGGTCACTTACACTTTGCCGGACAACTGGGTGTTCATCAACACAAAGTGCAAGGAGGGCGATAAGGACTACAAGGACTGCCAGAAGAAGGCCTCCGATTTCCTGGCCAAGTACAAAGACTCCAAGGGCAACAATTACTCGTTCCTCAACAATCAGAACTGGCTGCAATGCCTGAGCGACTGCCCGGGCGGCTCCAGCAGCTCCGGCGTCGACCTGGACTACTGCATGGGGTCGCCGGACTGCATGAAGGACATCCAGGGGACGCTGGCGGCGGCGCAGGCCACGGCCGCCAAGTCCGCCGACCCGCAGAAGGCGCCGGAGGTAGGCGATGCCACCGGCCAGCTGCAAGCGGCGCGTTTCCTGGAGAATCCGAATCAGGTCTCGATCCTGTCGGAAGACATGCACTCCAATCCCCCTCCCAGCGGGCCGGGGCCGGCTCGGAGCACCTCGCAGAAAACGCCATCGCAGCCGCCTGGGCAGAAGAAGGATGCGGGCGGGCTGGTCGTCTCGCAGGGCGGACCGCTGGGGGGCGGTGGGCCCTCCAATCCTTCGGACTCCTCCAATCCCAGCGACGGCACCATGGGGCCCGGCGGCGACTTGGCCGGGTCCGGCGCCGCGCAGGACAATCCGGGCCTGAACTATCTGCGGGGAGGCTTCTCCGGGAACCCGAACTCAGGGATGAGCGGTCTCACGGATACGATCGTCAAATCCTCCCCCTTCCTGAACGACCACATGAGCTTCTACCTGGCCAGCAACAACACCCCCACCAACCTGCGCGCTCTGGAAAGGGTCGGCTCCGATGTCCTCAACCCGATCGCCCGGCAGGTCCTGGGCGACAGCGCCTCGGGCCGCGACGGCGCCTCGGGCCGCACCGCCTTCGACGGCCAATCCTCCAACCTGCCCAAAGACGCGAAGCCCAAGTGCAGCACCAACTTCTTCGGCCAGAGCAACTGCCCGAAGTAGCGGCCGCCCCGGCCCGCGCCCCCGGTCCTCCCCGTCGCCTTCAGGCGTCTAGGACCTTGGTCCTAGACGCCTGAAGGCCCAAAGGCACTGACCCCGCGCCGCCTGAGAGGCTATCCTCTTAGCAGAGGCAGCCATGAAGCAGACAGTCCTGATGGTGCTCCTGATGGCGGCGCCGGCCGCTCCGGCCCTGGGCGAGCCCGGGATGTCCGCTCCGGTGCCTTCCTCACCGTCCAAGGAGTCCGCCATGGCCAGCCAGGACCCCTTGATGCGCCAGATCCTGCACCGGCAGCTCACCCAGCGCAACGGAGGCATCACCGCCGCGGTCCGCATCGCCAGCGGGCAGTCCATCGAGCTCCAGCTGCCGGATGTGGACTCCAAGCCCACAGAAGAGTTCAAGGATGCCTTGAACGCGGTCCCGTCCGGAGACCCTCTCGCCGGCCTCAAGCCGGAAGCCGGCCTGGTCGCAGCGCAGGCCCAGCCCGTGCCGGCCGACGCTTCGCAAGCGCGCAAGCCGACGGCTCAGCTCAAAGTGATCGACGAATCCCGGAAGGATTGGGGCGACGCGGCCAAGTCCGAGCTCGTCAAGATGGACCCCGAGGCCGAGACGGAACCGGCCGACTGAACATCCCACCGGACCCACCCGCCTTTAGAAGCGGACGATGAGCGAGTAGCGGAAGATGTCGCCCAGGACGCCGAAGGGCTGCCAGGCGAAATCGAAGGTCGCCTTGTAGAAGCTGATGCCGCCGCCCAGGGCGACGCCGTTCAAGCCGTCGTTGTCCTTGCGCAGCGAGGAGTAGCCGCCGCGCAGGGCCCCCGCGATGCCTTCGTTGAAGGCATGGGTGTACTCCGCGCCCAGGCCGAAGAAGACGTCGGTGTCGCGATATTTGGAGGCTTCCAGGTCCAAGGAGAACTTCTTGGGGGACACCCGCCAGGCCCCGGCCAGGGTCATGCCCAAGGGCATGGGGTCGCTGTTGCCGGCGACGTAGCCGCCGGAGCTCTGGCCCATGTTCCTGACCACAGCCGCCACGCTCACGGGCCGGCCGCCGTCCGGGTTGATCTGATAGAGGACGCCCGCGTCGGCGCAGAAGCTGCGCGCGCTGTAGGAATCGATGTTCTGGGCGATGTACTTGCCGGTCAAGCCCACGCTGAGCCTGCGGTCGAAGGCGTGGGCGTAGGTAAGGCCGTAGGCCCCGTCCGAGGCCCTGAAGGTCCCGATGGGCTCGGTCGAATCCGACGTGCGCCGCTCGATGTCCCCCACGGAGAGGTAGTAGACGCCGGCCGCGACCGCATGGCGGGAGTAGCCCGCCTCGCGGCCGAAGGGCACCGCGAAGTCCACCACCTCGTAGCTGATGCCCTGGAAGAGCGCGGTGTGCGCCCCGGCGAGCTGGGTGCTCTTGAGCTGGGTCAGGCCGGCCGGGTTGTAATAGGCGGCGTTGGCGTCGTCGGCGAGAGCCGCGAAGTTGTCGGCCATGGCGCCGGCGCGGGCCCCGGCCCCGAGCTTGAGGAACTGCGCCCCGGCCGTGCCGGCCTGGGTGCTCATGGCCCGAGCCGGCGCCGCCAGCGCCAGGGCCGCCGCCGTCAGCAGGAGTCTCCTCATAGCCCGCTACCCTTGATGATCGCGATCTTGAAGAACTTGCGCTGCTTGCCCCACTGGACTTCACCGATGTAAACGCCCGAGGCCACCACGCGGCCTCCGCTGTTCTTGCAGTCCCAGGGGAAGTAATAGGTTCCGTGGCCCGCCACCTGGCCCTGGTCTATCTTGCGCACCAGTTCGCCGTTGAGGTCATAGATCCGGATGTCCGTCTGTGCCGCATCGCCCACCGGCAGGGAGTAGCGGATCATGGTCCCGCTGAAGTCGGGGATGAGTCCTCCCGGATAAGCTCCCCAATTGAAGCGCGAGTCACCCTGGATGCCGGAATGGACCTTGCAGTCGGAAGGATTGGGGAAGTTGAAGGCGAGGATCTCGGGCGTCTCCACCGTGCCGACAGCGGTGATCGCCGGCGCCCCGTCGAGGACCACGAAGGCGGAGAAGTGGTCCACGCTCACGGTGATGGTCTGGTTGAGCGGATCCAGGCGGCGGTTGGTGGTCTCCGCGACGAACCGTCCCAAGGTCGCGTTGTAGAAGTAGACGTTGACGTTGTCCGGGTTGACCGTGCTGGTCGAGAAGATGGTCAGGTAGGAGAGGGTCAGGTCCGCCCTCTGCTTGAGCTGGTGGCGGATGCCCGCGGGCAGGAAGATGTTATAGAAGGAGGAGATGGGGTTGGCGCCGCCCACCGTGCTCGTGGAATAGGTCAGGGCCCGGTAGGCTCCGATGGCCGCGGCCATCTCGGCCGGATAGGCCGAGAGGTTGGCGAGCGCCTTGACGCCGTCCGGAACGTAGCCCATGGTGCGCAGGGCCAGGGTCTTGGCCTGGTCCTGGCTCTTGCCCTTGCCCAGGCCGACCTCCAAGGTCCGGGTCGCGATCACGACTCCGGTCTCGGTCTCGCCTTTGGCGTCGGACTCCTCGAAGGAACCGGGCGGCAGATCCAGCTTGGCGCGCTCGGAGTTGCCGCTGGCCTCGTCGTCGCCCGTGGGCTCGAGCTCTATGGAACAGCCCTGGATGTTGGTGCACTTGGAGGTCGAATTGGAATCCTGGCCCGTGTAGAAGTCGAAGACCCGGCCGTCCGCGTAGGAGCGGCCCTGGAGCCGGCCCAGCCAGAAGTTGGTGTTGGGGTCGATCATCTCCTGTGCGTAGGCGGAGACGTGCAGGCTGAAGCTGACCTCGTTGGTCACGGCGCGATAGATGACCGTGATGGAGCGCCGGTCGGAGGCCATCTTCTTCTCCTGACCCAGCATCTGCCCGGTCCCGTTGGGAGCCGTGAAGTTCTGGCCCTTGGAGTCGCAGGTCGAGACGGAGACGATGAGGTCGAGGTTGTCATCCGAGTCGAGCTTCTTGCGCAGCCCCTTGTTGCAATCGATCTTGATCTGGAACTGGTTGTTGCCCAAAGACTTCTTCGACGCGGGCACGCAGTCCAGGTCCGGGGAGACGTAGGTCAGATTGAGGCTCTTGGTCGCGGTCGACTCGACCGCGGCGAAGCTCGCCACGGCCGGCTTGCCGTTCGGGTCCAGCGGCTGGATGATGCTGCCGCCCTTGTCCTTGGGCAGGATCATGATGTCGTAGTCGATGCCGGGCTTGAAGCCGGAGATGGAGTAGGAGTTCACGGTCTTGGCCACCGGGTCGAAGTCCACCGAGCCCACCACGTACTCCCGCACGTACTTCTTCGTAGCCGGGTCGACGGTGAACTTGGCCGCGGCGATGCCGCCGACCTCGCTGTCGTTGGGCGCGGTGTTGTCGAACTTCACGATGCTGCCGGAGAGCGACGCGCCCCGCTGGAGCACGATCTGGTTGCCGGGCTGGACGCAGTCCGAGGTCCGGCTGCCGTCCGTGGCGTAGGTCTCGGCGTAGATGCTGCCGCGCAGGCTGGTGCTGCTCAAGACCACCGTGGCCTTGCACACCTTGTAGCCCAGGCTGGCCACGTTCATGGAGTAGTAGGTGGCCGTGGAGAGCCCCGCCACCTCGACGTAGCCCGAGCCGTCGCTCGACTCCGCGATGTCGCCCAGGGGGTCGCTGAGCGGCACGGTCGGGTTGACGTTGTCCGCGCCGTAGGGCTGCAGATTGACCGCGGCGGCCGGATAGCCGCGCTGGTCGCCGAAAGGATAGGAGAGCTGCCCGCCCGCGGCGGAATCGACCACCGTCACCTGCGCGGTCACCCCGGCCACGAGCGGCTGGAGCTGGAAGTCGAGCGGCGCGGTGGAGATGATCACGTTGCGCTTCGTGACCTGCGCGTAGCGCATGCCGTCCGAGGCGAGGTTGCCGTCGCGCGGGGCCACGGTCACGTCGAACTGGCTGGAGATCGCGGTGGCGACCCAGAGCGAATAGCCGCCCTGTCCGTTGGTCATGGTCACCACGTTCATCTGGGTGAAGCCGAACGAGGGCGAGGCGGTCAGCTTGAGCCCGCCCAGAGCCGCGCGCGTGACCGTGGAGAGCACCACGCCCGTCAGGGACTGGCCCTGGCTGAGCTGGATCACCCCGACGTCCATGAGCTGGCCCGGCTGGGGGGTCAGGCCGGAGCGCGTGACCGGAGCGTACATCTGGCTGCCGCCGGCCAGGAAGCTCGGGTCCCAGGTGAGCTGGGCCAGCCGGAGGTCATAGGTGACGCTGGGCAACAGCGGCCCGACCACGAAGGTCCCGTCCGCCTGCACCGGGCGCGCGGCCATGGAGGAGGCGGCCTGCGCGAAGCCGCCCTCCACCCACGGATTGGCCGCGGCCGTGATCTGGAAATTGGGAGCCAGCATGGTCGCGTTGTTGGCGTTGATGAGCTCCCCGGTGTTGGCGTCCTGCATCCGGCCCGTGAGGTAGGCCGCGCGCTGCATCTTGATGGGGTCCAGCGCGAGGTCCGACTGCAGGTCGAACTTGACCGGCCGTCCCACGTACTTGATGGGGTAGATCGTGCCGGCGGCGCTGAGGGTGTAGCCGGTGCCCGGAGGCAGGTTGGCGAAGCCGTAGGCGACCGCATTGGCCAGGATGCCGAGGTTGAGGTCCCCCAGGTACACCGTGGTGGAGCGCACGACCTCCTGCCGCTGGTTGCGGATGGTGACGTCGAAGATGCGCGCGTCCTGCAGCCCGTTGTCGAGCATGATCGAGCCGCTGAGCGAATGGCCGTCGCTCAAGGTCAGCGTCACGCTGGAGACGCTCGCGCGCGCCACGTTGACGATCTGGCCCATGGAGGGCACCAGCACCTCGCAGGTCGCGCAGGCGCGCAGGTCCAGGGTCCTGACGTAGTAGACGCCGGAGGGGACGTTGCTGATGGTCCAGGTCCCGGCGGAGGTCAAGAAGCCCACGCGCGAGGTCGCGGGGCTGAACACCGTGGAGATGGCCACCTTGAACTGGGATATCTCTTGCAGGACCGCGGTCACCCGGGCCGTGGTCGAGGACTTGTCGGTGGGATAGCCCGGCGGAGCGTAATTCGTGGCGTTGGCCACGAGGCTGGGGTTGGTGTTGAACAGGGGGTTGGTGATCTGGTTGTTGATGGACCCGGATATGGAGAACGTCACCAGGGAGAGGTCCATGGACAATGTCGTCGTCGAGCCGTTGACGACGGAGACGCGCTGCTTCTTGGTCTGGCCGGTGGTGCTGTAATAGGCGGTGAGGTCGTCGGTTTCCGTGCCCATCCCGGTCACGGTGAAGCTCGAAGAGATGTCGCCGGCGGCGCAGGGCCACGGGCTGCCGCTGGGCTGGCAGGTGAAGTTGGGCAAGGTATTGGCGACCCCGATGTCGAACTGCCGGCCCACGTCCTCGGGGTGGTTGGCGGAGGCGATGGTCTGCCCCGCGAGGGTCACCTTGTCGAAATCCTTGTCGCCCAACAGGATGGCTCCCTGCAAGGTCCCGGAGGTGGTGGCGAAGGTGAAATTGGCGGTCCCCGGGGCCGCGACCACGGCGGGCTGCGTGCCCTGCAGCTCCAGCCTGGGCCCGCTGTGGCCGTCGACGCTCACGTAAAGCTGGTAGGTCGAGCCCGCGGTGAGGCCGCTGATGGTGCTGGTCGTGGACTCGTCGACGGGGCCGCCGGCCATGTAGAAATCGGTGGCGCCGAAGTCGAGCGAGCCCGGCGACCAGGCGCTGACCCAGACATGCAGGTTGTCTCCCGCGGTGCTGCCTTTGAAGGTGATGGCGGCCTTGACGGAAGAGCCCACGTTGGCCCAGTCGTCGAAGTCCACGTGCGTCACGTCGCTGGAAACGAGGATGGTGATGGGCCCCGAGGAGATGGCGGGCAGGCCGTTGGCGTTGGCGCGCAGGAGGTAGGTCCCGGCGTCGAGGTTGGCGACCAGATAGGTCCCGCTCGACTCTCCCGCGTACAGATACACCCCGCCCCCGCCGCTGGTGGCCGTGGCGGTCGTCAGCGGCACGGCGTTGACCGAGACGAACATGCCGCCCGGGTTGGACAGCACTCGCACCCGGCCCGAGATGGAGCTCTTGCGGGCCAGGGGCGGCAGGGCCGGCGTCGTGCTCGTGCTCAGCGTGATCAGGCCCTGGCTGATGAAGATGGCGGTCGACGAGGTGACGAAGCCCGGCAAAGAGGCCTGCACCGCGTAGGTCCCCTGGGCCAAGGTGAACTTCATGGAGGTGTGGGCGATGAACTTCTGCGCGCTCGCGTCCCACTGCCCGCCGTCGTCTAGGGTGCTCGTGCCGGCCGCCACGCGCAGCGGGGAGTAATAGGTCTGCTCGGCTCCGGCCGCGGCGCCGGAGGAGACGATCTGCAGGCTGCCCCAGGCGTCCGCGGCCTGCGTCGAGTAGCTCACGCTCAGCGACGGCTGCACCAGCAGGACAGCGGCGCGGTTCATGACGATGTCCAGGCCGCCCGCCGCGTTGCTGGAGCCCGCCACAGAGGACGTCAGGGCCGTGACGTTCTCGGCCCGGCCGGCCCTCATGGTCAAAGTCAGGAACCCGTCGAGAAAGTCCGCCCGGGTCAGGAACGCGTTGTAGGACCCGTCCGCAAGCCCCACCAGGAGGTAGCCCCCCGCGGAGTCGCTCAGGGCCGAGCCATTGCCCGCGGACCCGTAGACCTGGACGCGGGCGCCGGCCAGCGGCCGGTTGGGGGTCACTCCCCCGTCGAACAACTGGCCCGAGAGCTGCGGCATGCTCACCCCGATGACCAGCTGGTTGTTGTACACGCCGCCGCCCGCGACCTCGACGAGCCCGTAGTAGGTCCCGGTGGGCGCGCGGGCGCCGCCGTTGAGCCACGGGCTGTAGCGCCCGTCCCAGGCGATCTGGCCCGTGTTGGGCTGGCCGCTGCCCCAGCTCTCCCAGATCGCGGAGGGCGCGGCGCCGGCCGTCAAGGGCACGGAGCTGATGAGCACATGCCAGCTCTGCGCCGGGTCTCCCAGCGTGAAGTTGACGTAGGCCATGGCCGCGCCGCCGCTGAAGGGAGCGATGTTGGCCGTGGTCTGCCCGCGCCCGTAGGAGAACGTGGAGACGGAGACGTCGGTCAAGGCGTTGCCGGGCAGGACCGTCAGGCCGTAGTAGGAGGTCGCGGCCGCGTTCAAGCTGGAGGTCAAGGCGAAGTTCTTGCTTCCGACGGCCGAGGCCCGGACGAAGAAGGCGGCCGAGGACTGCCCGGTGGCGAACTCCAGGGCCAGCGCCGGGGCGAAAGCCGGCCCGGTGGACAGGGTCACCGAGGCGTCCGGGACGAAGGTGCTGGCGGCCACGTCGAACTTCTGGCCGCTGAGCCAGGCGGTGACGGGCTGGGTGGCCGGGGTCTGATTGCCGCAGACATCGCGCGCCACCAAGGTCTGGGTGTCGGAGGGCACGCCGAAGGTGAGCGAGAGGTAGGGGTTGGACGGCTGCAAGGAAGCCGGCCTCCCCGGGCCGGCCTGCAGGGCGGGCGAGCCGGCCACCAGCGGCTGGATCGTGGCCGAAGCGGTCGAGGCGGACACCACCGTGAAGGTCTGCGTCGAAAGCACGCAGGGCACCGGCCCGGCGGTGTAGACGAAGACCACCTGCTGGCCCGCCTTGACCTTGCCGGACAAGACGGTCACGAAGGCGGACACGGGAGTGGTGGAGACGGATGAGAAGCTGGTGGCCGAGGCGGTGCTGCTGAAGGTGATGTACTGGGCCAGCGGGGGCGGGAAGCCGGGCGGCACGCTGAAGCCGATGCGCCCGCTGGGCCGGATGCCGCTGGGCCCGGCCGTGTAGGTGATGGTGGCGCTGAAGACCTGCGCCCCGGCCGCGGCCGTGGAGGGCTGCAGCTCGGCTGAGCCCTCGCCCGCCGCCCCGCCCTCGCTCCAGCCGGGATCCTGTACGGTCAAATCGATGCCCGACACGGTGCCGGAGGAGGGGACGAACACGGCCTCTGCGCCCTGGCCGTGCGGGGCGTAGATGCCCGACGGGTCGGAGGGGTCGAAGACTCCCGTGCCCGCCGCGTCGAGCCAAGCCTTGACATAGTACGGCTGCGGCTGCCCGCCCGGCAGTTGCAGGTCATAGGCGCCCGTGCTCGCCAGGACCTTCACCTTCATGGGCTGGCCCTCGAAGGAAGAGTCGGCCCAGAGTTCCAAGTGGGGCGGGGCCACGGTGGCGGTGGCATAGGAGACCACGCCGGTCACGTGCACCCCGCCTCCGGTCGAGCTCAGGATCGCGAAATCATAGCCGCTCAGGCCCTGGCCCGAGGGCAGGAAGACGGGAGCCGCCGTGGGCGTGGAGCTGTAGGCGCCCCAGTCCTCGCCGGCGTCGCGCCTGCCGTTGTCGTTGACGTCCACGAATGCGCCGAGGTAGTAGGTGGTGCCGCCCGGCAGGCCGCTGAACAAGTAGGGCCCGGACGAGCCCTGCAGGGTGTAGGTCTGCAGCGGGACAGCGTCCGTGATGGTGGAGGTGGAGTACACCGCCACCAGGTCCTTTCCGCCCTGGCTGCCGGAATAGGTGACGGCGCCCGCCAGCGACCCCGGGATGAGCGCGCTGAGGCTCAGCCGCGCCGTGGCCGCGTCGTAGTCGTGGCCGTTGTGGGAAGCCCCGGCCACGACCACGGTGGCGGGGTCCAGGACCGCCAGGTCGACCCCAATGTCGTTGTTGTTGGCCGGCCCCGCGGAAGGTCGCGGATGAGACCAGGTGGAGTTCGGTGTCGTATTTCAGGACCAGGTAGTCCACGCCGCCGGGGCCCATGCCCGAGCCGGCGACATAAAGAGCGCCGTCCGGCCCGGCCTTGATGGCCGCCGAGAAGCCGAGGCCGCTGATCGTGTAGGTGGAGGATTTCCCGCTGTAGGCCAAGGTCGTGCCGTCGAATCTGCGCACCGCCAGCCAGGCGCCGGGGGTGCTCACGTCCACCAGGAAGAGGCTGTTATTGGAATAGGCGGCCATGCCGTCGAATAGCCTGGGCGCGGCCAGGCTGGTCACGTCCGCGGAGGCCAGCGGCGAGACCAAGCCCTGGTCGTAGCGAATGAGCAGCTTGGTCGCGGTCGGATACGTGCTGAGCTGGAGGGTGTAGATGTCGCCCGCTTCGTTCTTGGCGATGAAGCCGGCGCTGCTGTAGGCCTCCTGCTTGCTGGCCACCAGGCTCAAGTTAAGGTCGTACTTGGCCACGTAGTTCTTCTGGCCGGAGTTGCCGCCGTCGAGGTGAGCGTAGAGATAGCCCTGGGACACGGTCAGGGCCGTGGGATAGGGGTCGGTGGGCAGGCCGGAGCTCACGGCCGCGGTCGCGAGGCGCTGCAAGGACGGGCTGAACTTGACCAGGTAGTTCGGAGCGTGCTCCTGCCCCTGCTCATTGGTGTAGAGGTTGCCGCCCTCGTCCAGGGCGAAGGCCTCGCCGCTGCCGACGCCCAGCAAGGCCGCGGTGGCCAGCATCACGCCGGCGGAGTCGTACTTCACGATGCCCGAGAGCATCGGGTAGCCGAGGTTCGGGTCGGGGGTGGAGTGGAAGAGGACGTAGGCGAAGGGCCCGCCCACGGAGCTGGTGTCTACGAGCACGTGGTAGCCCAGCTCGTTCCAGCCCAGGGCGCTGGCGGCCAGCGCCCCGCCGGCGGCCGAGAACTGGCCCGTGAAGCTCAAGCCCGGCGCGCCTCCGTTGAAGGGAGTCAGGCCGAGGTTCACGTTGCTGCGGACCTGCAGGGCCGCGGTGACGGGGATGGTCGCGCCGGTGGCGGCGTAGGGCTCCCCGAAGTCCGCACGGCCGCTATGGTCGAGGTCCATCAGCGCGGCGAGCTGGTAGGGGGCCGGGCTGGTCGCGACCCAGAGGCTGTACGTCCCGGTCGAAGGCCGATCCACCTCGCTGTAGGGGTAGCCCGAGACGCTGGCCGTGGCGGCGAGGAGGACTTCGCCGTCGAGGGACGCTGCGATGGTCCCCTCGATCCGGCCGAAATCGAGGACGTTGATGTTGGCGTTGCTGGCCGTAGCGCCCGCCGCGAGGCGGAGCGGGGCCGACATGAACTTGCCGCCTCCGACGTGCAGGGAGCCATAGGCCCCGCTGGGCATGCCGGCGCCGTGGTCCGCGCAGCTGCCGTCGCCCAGCCAGGCCGTCATGTAGTAGGTGTTAGGCCGGCGAAGCTGAAGGGGCCCTGCGCCGCGAGGGCCTGCGAGCTGTAGGTGACGGATGAGGGATAGATGTCCGGCGACTGCGTGGATATCGCCACGCAGAGCCTGCCCGGCTGGGTGCCCGAGTAGGAGACCGTGCCCTGGATGCCGCCGCCGCCGGAGATCTGGGCCTTCACGGTGTGCCAGGCCCAGTCCGTCCCGTCGAAGTCCCTGCCCGTCAACATCACCGTGGTCGAGCTCACTGCGGCGGCGCCGCCCATATAGGATTGGGCGGAGCCCGCCGGGAAGCCCTGGATCACTCCGCCCAAGGGATTGAGATACGCATCGAAGTGCTGCATGGCATAGTTCGGATCGCCGCCCAAGCCGATCGTCCCGTCCGGCAGGAGCAGCATCCCCCTGGGCAGCAGCGCGGGGGTGGCGGATGCGACGAGGCCCAGGCTGCCGTTGTATTTGGCCAGGTAGCCGGTGGTGCCGCTGGTGTAAGCGGCGTAGACGTTGCCGCTGGCCGGGTCGGCCGTCACGCCGGCGGAGCCTTCCGGAGACAGGCCTGATTGCGGCGGCACGACGGAGGAGATGAACACCGGCAAGGAGCTGAACCTCAGCACCGCCAGGGAATTGGGCTGCTCGTTGGACTCCCCGGGGGCCAGCGCGAGGAACACGTCGCCGCCGCCGCCGAAGCCCATGGCGCCGCCTCCGAGCTGGGAGTGCGAGGAGATGTCCGTGGAGGGGAGGCTCAAGGAGGTCTGGTTCGCGACCGAGAGGTCCAGGGGGTTGAGCTTGTAGAGGTCGAGCAAGAAGGGCGGGCCGAAGGAGTGGGCCGCGTACACGAAGCCGCCGTTGATGCCGACGATCTGACGGAACTCGTGCTCGCCGCCAGGCCCGCTGAAGTCACGGGAGGCCAGCTCTTGCAGGCTCGGGCTGTATTTCTTGACGAAGTACGTGCTGTAGGGCGGGGTGTCCGTCGAGGAATAGCCGGACAGGTAGAGGTTGCCCGAGCCGGGGTCCAAGGCGATGTTGTTGAATTCCCCCCCCCAGGACGCGGAGCCCGACACGGTAGTGGACGAGATCTTGTTGCCCAGCGAGTCGTAGCGCACCAGAACTCCGAGCGAGCGGCCCGTCGACGAGCTGGCGCCGGCCACGTAGACGTCGCCGGTGGCCGTGCTGACCACGACTCCGGCATTGAAGGGGGCGACGGGGATGAAGACCGCGCCGGAGGCATCGCTGAACAGCCCGCTGAAGGTCCCGCCGCCTGCGCCGCTGGCGGTTATATTGAGGCTGACGAGGGCGGCGTTGTTATTGGCTCCGCCGTAGGTGCCGCCCGCCGCGATGACGCTGTCCGGACCCGCCACGGCCAATCCGCCTCCGCCGCTGTCGTGGAAGGTCGCCGTGCCCAGCAGGACGAGGTTCTGGCCGTACTTCAGGACCAGCAGGCTGGGCCCGCCCGTCACCGGGCTGGAATCGGTCGTGACCGCGTACAGGTACCCGTCCGGCCCCGCGCGGAGCCTGGGCTGAGTGGCGCCGACGTTCGTGCGGGTCGACGAGATGCCGGTGTAGTTGAGGCTCGAATCGTACTTCCGGATATAGAGCTGGTTCTCGGCCGCGTTCATGTAGGCCAGGTACACGGAACCGCCCAGCGCGGCCAGCGCCGGATCGAGGGTCGCGAACCCGGTGACCAAGGTGTCGTTGGACGGAGGGACGCCGTTGAAGCTGGGCGAGTACTTCAGCAGATGCCTGTCCGCGCCCGCGTCCTTCTCGTTGCTCGTGGAGACCACCACATAGAGGAATCCCTGCGCATCGACGGTGAGCGCTCCTGCGTAGCCTCCCGGGAGGCCCGTGTAGGTCGCGGTCGACAGAGGGACGAGGTTGGTGTTGTACTTGACCAGCGGCGCGGTCTCCGAGGCGTAAGCGCCGTAGAGATAAGCGCCGTCCGACACCATCTGGTTGCCGCAGACGCTGAGCGGTCTGGAGCTCACGAAGACGAGCTGGGGGCTGAACTTGCTGATCCAGCACTTCTCGCCCGGCTGCAGGTCCTGCCGGTCCCCGACATAGATGTTCCCGGTGCTGTCCATGGCGAACGCATTGTGCTCGGAGCTGTTTCCCGCCAGCGCGACGGAGCTCATGAAGACGCCCGTGTTGCCGTACCTGGCGATATGAGAGTCGTTGGGATGGCTGCCCGTGGGACTCGTGGTGGAGAGGAACAGCATGTGGTAGTAGGTCCCGCCGGACGTTATGGTGTCGATGAGGACCTGCGTGCCGCTGACGTTGAACCCCGGGGCCGAGACCACGGCGCCGCCGGAGAAGATGTTGCCGGTGAAGCTGAAGACAGGGCTGACGCTCCCGCCGCTCAGATCCAGCCGCGCGGTCACCGCGTCGAAATTGCCCACGCTGTTGGAGGAAGCTCCGGTCACGAACACGGTCGATGAGTTCAAGACCGCCAGGCCCAGCGGCGAGTCCATGCCGTTGGCGGGGCCGTTGAAAGTGGCGGAAGACATGAGGTTGAGGGCGGGGTCGAACTTCAAAGCCAGGTAGTTCCCGCCGCCCGCGCCCGAGACCGTCCCGGCCAAGTAGAGGTTGCCGTCCGAGCCCGCGCGGATGGAGACCGCGCCCATGGCGCCGCTGGTGGTGAAGGTGGAAGAGAGCCCGGTATAGGCCAGGTTGGAAGCGGCGAACTGGCGCACCGCCACCCAATCGCCATGGGTGCTCGCGTCCACCGAGTAGATGTTGCCATTGGAATACGCCAATGTCTCAAGCGGGCCGGTGGCGCTGACCAGGCCGCCGACGTTCACGGAGGCCAGGACCGTGGTCAGCCCCGCATCGAATTTGCGCAGCAGCGTGGCAGCGGCGGCGACATGGGCCTGCGTGCTGACGAGCACGTAGATATTGCCCGAGTCATCCCGAACCGGGGCGCCGCAGGGATAGACGTAGTCCGCCGGCTCCTGCAGGCTGGGCCCCAAGCTCAAGGTGGCGAGGTCGTATCTTGCGATGGTCGCGGTGTCGAAGTGCACATAGAGGTAGGCGCCGGAGGCCAGCATGCGCATGGGGTCGTAGGCGATGCCCGGGCTCACCGACAACTGGCGCTGCAAGGACGGATTGAATTTGGTGATGGTCCAGGGGCCGTGATCGGCGCCTTCGTTCACGTAGAGATTGCCGCTGTCGTCCAGGGTGAAGCCGTCGCCGGCGGAGCTGGCCTGCGGCGTGAGCGCGGCCGAGGCCAGCTTCACCCCGAAGACGTCGTACTTGACGATGCCTGACACCCAGGGGGGTGCGGCCTTGGAGGCCGTGGTCGACAAGAACGCCACGTAGGTGTAAGGCCCGCCCACGGAATGAGTGTCCACGGCCACGTGGAAGCCCCAGACGTTCTGCTGCGGCGTCGCCGAGATGTTCGCACCGCCCGCGGCCGAGAAATCTCCCGAGAAGGCGAACTGCATCCCTCCGCCCCAGTTCACTTCCTCGCCGGGTAAGACGGAGGCCGAGCCCGCGTTGAACTGGTAGGGCGCGGTGGAGTAGCCCACCGCCAGCCACGCGACGTCGGCCGGGGTCAGGGCCAGGCTGTTGCCCTCCTCCACCCCGCTGACCGTGTCGGCGGATTGCAGCGCGCCGGCCGCGCCGTATTTCCAGGCCGCCAGGGTCCTTTGCGGCGCGGCGTCAGCCTGCTGGGAGCCCGCGATCAACAGATTTCCCGAGGAGTCCGATCTCATCGCGTTGGGGATGAAGCTGTAGCCCGAGCCGGTCCAGCCCTTGGCCAGGACGGTGCTCCCGGAGAGGTCGTACTGCGAGAAGGCCATGTCGAAACGGCCCTGAGCGTTGAGCTTGGAGGCGGCGGTGTAGATGAAGGAACTCGTCAAGGCCGTGGCCGCGTTGCCGTAATTACCGAACTCTTGGAGATAGCCCTGCTGGGTGAAGGGGCCCGCGACCAGGCTGGCCCCGGCCGGCGCGAACTTCCAGAGCGCCAAGTCCACTTTGTTGGACCCGGGGCTGGCCGGGTTCGAGGAGAAGCCCACCACCCAGATGGCCGTCGGGCTGACCTGGATGCCGAGGCCCGCGTCCGAGCCGCCGGAGTAGCGGCTGTAGGAGGTGGTCAGGGTGATGAGGCCGCCGGCGTACTTCCAAAGGCCGAGCTTGGCTCCCGCGTAGGTGACGAAGTCCGGCCCCTTCAGGCCGGTCATCCAGATGTTGCCAGAGGAGTCCTGGGTGCTGGCCTCGACCTCGGATTGGTCGGCTTCCGCTGTGGTGGTAGAATAGGACAACACGAGGTCGCCTGAGGCAGCCACCTTGTATACGGCCCCCGCGGACTTCCCGTTGGTGCTCGTCCCGCTGGCCGTGCCCACCGCGTAGGCGTTGTGGGAGGAGTCGAACTGGATGCCCCAGCCGCCCTTGCTTGCGGCGTCAGGCAGCGAGGTCGAGGACAGGAACACGCCTCCCGAGCTGAACTTCGCGAGCTGCCAAAGTCCGTTGAGCTTGGCGACCTCCCACACGTTGCCGGCCCAGTCCACGGCCACGGCCGCGCCCCAGGTGCCGCTCCCGCCGCCCGAGACGTTCGCGCTGCTCAGGAAGAGGCCGTAGACGTCGTTGTTGCTCACGTTGTCGGTCGAGCCGGGCTCCTGCCGGTCGATCACGGCGAGGTACTTGCCGGAGCCGAACGCCGCCCCCCCGATGTACGGCCCCTTGCCGCTGACCGGGGCCGCGATCTCCTCGGCAGCACTCAGCGCGTTGCCGCTGGAGTCGAAGAAGCGCTGGTACGCCTTCGCGTTCGCGGTCCCGGCCGCGGTGCTCCAACCCACCCCGTACTTGGAGCCGTCCCAAAGGGCGCCCGCCCCGCCGGCATCGGTGATCGTGATCGCGCGAGGACCGACCGCTCCGGCCGCGCTGACGAAGCGCCCGTAGGTGTTCCACCGGCCGCTGCCGTAGCCGCCGTCCTCGTTGGGGAAGAGGACCAGGAAGTTCGTCCCGTCGTAGGTGACCGAGCCCGGGTCGTCGCTCGGGACGTCATCCGAGTCGATCGTCATGCGCGCGCCCAGGCTGCCGTCGGGGTTGATGAATTGCCCGAAGACATCCTCGCCGTGGCCCGAAGCCAGACGCCGGCCGTCGTTCCAGGTCACCAGATACTTGCCGCCGCCGTAAGCGACCCTGGGGTCCTTCTGGTTGTAAGGGCCCGAGCTGATCATGATCTCCCCGCCGACGAGCGTGCCGCCGGGAGCGACCCTCTGGCCGTAGATATCCATGTCGCCGGTGCGGCTGTCCACCCAGACGTAGAGGTAATTCGTGCCGTCGAAAGCGATCACGCCGTCGTTGGTCGTGGAGATGGAAATGGTGAACATCGAGCCCGTCGAGCCGTCCGAATTGACGACCATTCCCCTGGCGTTGTAGTTGCAGTTGCCGCCCGTGTTCCAAATCGTGAGGAAATTCGTGCCGTTGCTTCCAACGACCGGGGACCCTCCCCCGCAGGCGTCGGCTGAGGAAACCAAGAGCTCCGCCCCGTAGAGCGAACCGTCCGGGTTCATGAGCCGGGCGTGCATGCCGTAACCGGACAAGTCGACAGGGTGCGCCCCTTGCTTGACCTGCCAGGCGGTCAGGAACTTCCCGCCGCCGTAGGCCACGCTGACGTCCAGCTCGTTGTCGTCGGTCTCCGTGATGACGAATTCGTTGGGCCCTCTGGCGTGGACGAGCGGCGTGCCCAGGATCATCTTCTCGACCACGGCGTCGTAATCGGTGCCGTTGAAGGACGTGGCCGCGACGAAGACCTGCGTGGAGCTGAGCACCGCCAGCCCCATGGCCAACTCCTGGGTGCCGGCCGCGAACGTGGCCGAGGAGACCTGGGTCAGGCTGTTCGGATCGAGCTTGAAGACCGCGGCCTTCCCCGCGTCCGCGCCGGAGCCGACGCCAGAAACGTAGACGTAGCCGTCCGGGCCGGCCTGGATCTGGCAGCCCAGGGCCAGCATCGGCCCCACGACCTGGCGGGTCGAGGATACCCCGGTGTAATTCAGGCTCGCGTCGAACTTGCGCACATAGACATAGGTGCTGGCAGCCACCAGCCGAGCCTCAGCGGCGTAGACGGCGTCGTTGGTCGCCGCGAGCTCGACCTCCTCGTTGAAGAGGGAGGTGACGGTGGCCTCGATGGGGCTGGCCAGGCTGGAATCGAGCTTGAAGATCTTCTTGTTGGCTCCAGCGGAGAAGCTGTCCGCGGTGACCGCGTACACCCGGCTGCGGTCCGGAGTCACGGCCACGCCGGCGTTGGCCGCGTGGTAACCGGAGGGCATGGTGGCCGTGGCCACCGCGACCAGATTCACGCCGTACTTGATGAGCTTCGAGACCGCCAGGTCTCTCCCGTTGACGTTGGCGTAGATGAAGTCCCCGTCCGAGGCCAGGCGCATGATGTCCAGGATGTCCCCGGCCGGGTCAACGTCCGCGCTCTGGACCAGGTTCAGGCCGGAGTCGTACTTGACCAGCCGGCCCAGGCCCCCGCCGACCACGTCGGAGACTCCCGCGTACACGCTGCCGTGGCGGTCCACGGCCAAGCCTTGGGCGTAGGTGGTGCTGATGAGGACATTGGCGAGCATGCTGCCGGTCTGCGCCTGGTACTTGACCAGGTAGTGGTCCTGCGGCGAGCTGTAGATGCCGGCCGAGGTGGACATGAACATCTCATAAAGGAAAGGCCCGCCCACCGTGACGGTGTCTATCGCCAGCCAGGCGCCGTACTCGTTCTTGCCGGCGTAGCTCGCCGCCCGCAATGCGTCGGGGAAGGCGCCGGTGAAGTCTATGGCGCCTCCCACCAGCGCGCCGCCGAAGGAATCGAACCGGATGAGCCGCGCCTTGAAGGTCTCCAAGGGCGCGCCCGCGTCGCCCGCGCCGCAGGCCATGTACGCATGGCCCGCCTCGTCCAGGGCGATGCGGCCGGCCTCGTCAGCGCCCGCCGCCACGTAGTCCTTGGTTGACTGGAAGACCAGGTTCGAGTCGAACTTGACGATCACCTCGTCGTCGCCGGTGGCGGCGTTGTAGGCGGCGCCGCTGGCGTACACGTCTCCGGCCGGGCTGAACGCGACGCCCGCGCCGTAGATATTGGAGGAGTAGGTGGCCGTGGTGATCTGGCTGAGGTTGTAATCGTACTTGATCGCGAGCAGGCTGTCGGAGTGGCCGTTGGTCCCCACCACGTACGCGTCGCCGTTGGCCTTGTTGACCGCCACGCTCATCATGTAGTGGGCCGGGTCGTAGCCCGGATTGCCCGTGGTGTAGACGCTGGAGAGGATCGGGCTCGGGCTCAGGTTGTTGTCCCACTTGACCGTCAGGTAGCGGGTGGTCCCCCCCTGCAGGCTCACGCCCGTGACGTAGACGTAGCCCTGGCCGCAGGTATCGACGTCAGCGGGCATGTCGTTGTTGGTGCCGTCAGCGAAGTCCGCTGAGGTGACATAGTTGAGGTCCTTGTCGTACTTCACGACCCTGTACTTCTTGGAAACGGCCTGGAACCAGCCGGTCACGAACACATTGCCGTGGATGTCGAGGGTGATGGCCTTGTTGCTGTAATTGCCGGCCGCGGTGTAGAGCGACGAGGAGATGAAGACCAGGTCCTTGTCGAAGCGATCGATGGCCCAGCCCACGGGCGAGGGCTGCTGGACCGTCAGATAGACCCCGTTGGGATTGACCGCCACGTCCATCCCCCAGCCGCTGCCCAAGGCCGCGGAGGAGAGCAGTATCCCCTCGAAGCTGTACTTGGCGAGGATGGCCTGCGGCACGACGCCCTGGGAGGACTCGATGATCTCGTAGATGTACGGCCCGCCCACGGTGAAGGTGTCCACGGCCACGCCGTTGCCGTAGTCGAAATCGTCGTTGTCGTAAGTGGCGCCGCCGGCCGTGCCGAAGCTCCCGGCGAAGGTCCCCACGCCGGTGGCGCGGCCGGGCAGGTTCGGCCCGGAGCTGAACAGGTAGGGCCCGCCGCTGTCCGCCAGCCACACGCCGTTGCTGGAGTCGATGGCCAGGTCATTGGCGCTGGCATGACCGGAGGCCTGCTCGGCCCGCAGGAGATTGCCGTTTTGGTCGTATTTCCAGACCGCCGCGATGTTCCCCGAGACATCGGCCCAGCCCCCGACCCAGACGTTGCCCGCGGAGTCGAACCCCAAGCCGTTGGGGTTCTCGTCTGAGCCGGGGATGGTCCAGCCCGTCACCACCTGCGTGACGCCGGCCAGCGAGTACTTCAGGAAAGCGGAGTCCATCCGGCCCTGGCTGTTGAGCCGGCTGGCGGCCACGTAGATGCCGTTGCCGTTGACCCCGAGGTGCGCGGCAACGTTCCGGTCATCGGCGGTCTTCAAGTAGCCGTGCTGGAGGAACGGCCCGGCCTGGAGGCTGGTGCCCGCGCCGTCGTACCTCCAGAGCGCCAAGTCCAGCCGGTTGGCCCCGGACGTAGCCGGATTCGATGAGTAGCCCATGGTCCAAAGGTCGCCGCTCATAGCGAACCTGACGTCGAAGAACGCGTCGAAATTGCCGGAGCCGGAGTAGGAGGCGGTCCGGGAGATGACGCCGGTGGCCGACACGTACTTCCAAAGGGCGGCGACCGAAGCCGAACCGGTCGCATAAGTGCCCGCCATGATGATGTTGCCGCCCGCGTCCACGGTGCTGCCCACCACCATGTCGTCGAGCCCGAAGCCGTCGTCGAAGGTCCGGCTGGAGAGCAGGATGGTCCCGGCCGCGGCGACCTTATAGACCGCCACATCCCGGCCCAAGGTCAGCGGGCCCGAGGCGACGCCCACCGCGTAAGCGTTGCCTGCGGCGTCGAACTGCACGCTCCAGCCGCCTTTATCCGTGGCATCGGGCAAAGAGGTTGAGGACAGGAACACGCCGGCTGAGCTGTACTTATCCAGCGAGCCGGATGTGGAATTCGCCCTCACCATCCAGATGTTGCCGGAGGCGTCTATCCCGAGGGCCTCGCCGTATGTCCCCTGGCTGCTGCATGCAGTAAACGGGGGATTGCTCTCCGTGCCCGCGAAGCTGGTCTCCCGCGTGGCCACGTTCATCATGCCGGTGCAGGCGTCGGTGGATCCCGCGATGGCCCAGGAGGTGTTGCAGATGTCCATGATGTACGTGGTGCCGGGCTGCAGGGGCAGGCCGTTGATCTCGGAGATGACGAGCGACGTGCCGGTCGTGTTGAAGTTGTCCTGGAACGTGCCGCTTCCCACCCACATGCAGCTTGAGCCCGGGTCGGTCCCGATGGCGACGCCGTAGAGCGTCCCCGGCGGGTTTCCGTTGGCGTGCCAGCTGACGGTGATGGTGCCGCTGCTGCGCTGGCTCGCGATGAAATCCGCCGGCAGGGAATACGCCGGGCCGCTGGTCGCTGTGGAGCCCAACACGAACCAGGAGTAGTCCGTGACGCCCAGGCTGTTGTAGGCCTGCACGCGGAAATAATGCGACGTGCCGGCGGAGAGCCCGCTCAGCGTGGCCGAGACGTTCCCGGTGAAGGAGGAGGCGAGCACGGGGACGAAGCCCGGCTTGGTCGAGGCCTGGACCAGGTAGCTCGCGCCCGCGCCGTTGAACCCGCCCGAATAGGTGCCTGAGGACCAGTTGACCGTGATGTCGGCGGCATTGACCGCGCTGAAAAGCGGCGTGCCGGCCAGCGGCGAGCTCGCCGCGGCCAAGGTATAGGTGGAGACGCCAAGCGATTCTCCGGTCTCGACGCCGGAACTGTCACGGGCCTTGGCCTTGAAGGTGTAGAGGGTGTTGGGGGTCAGGCCGGCGAACTTGGCGAAGACGCCGGGGTCGTAGGATTCGTTGGTGGCCACGCGCAGATTGCCATTGTCAGACTGCTCGCCTCCGACCACGTAGAGCCGTCCATCTATGGCGGCGGCGCCGTAGTTGGCGCGGCCAGTGGGGATCACGGCCCGGACCGTCCATTGGTCGGTGGCAGGATCGTACTCGAGCGTCGAGGGCTTCGGGCTTATGACCTGCCCGTTCGCATTGCCCCCTGCCACCACAATCTTCCCGCCTATCACCACGGCGAAGAATGCAGCGCGCGTCGCCGGCAGCGGCGCCTTGGTCGTCCATGCATCCACGGCGGGATCGTACTCCTCGTTCTGCGACTGGCCCGCGCCGCCGCCGGAGCCGCCGACGGCGTAGAGCTTCCCCCGCAGGGCCGCCAGCCCAAGAATGAAGCGCGTCGTGGGCATCGGGGCCCGGGCCGACCAACCGTCCGAAGCGGGATCGTAGGCCAGATTTTCGTTCGTTTGTATCCCGGCTCCGACTTCTCCGCCCGCAAAGTATATCTTGCCGCCCAACACCGCCGCTCCAGGGTATCCTCGCTCCGTGGGCATGGCACTTCGCGTGGCCCAAGCGTTGGCGACGGGGTCGTAGGCTTCATTGACCGCGAGTCGCCCCCCGCCGTTGGCGCCGCCCGCGACGTAGATCACTCCGCCAAAGACCGCGGCGGCAGCCTGGCCGCGGGCCGTGGGCATCGCCGCGCGCGTCGCCCAGGCGTTGGCCACGGGGTCGAACTCCTCATTCTGCGAGAACCTGTTCCCTGAAAAGTCCCGGCCTCCGACCTCGTAGAGCCGGCCTCCAACCGCGGCCGCGGCCAACTCGCTCCGCGCCGTCGGCATGCTCGTCTTGCTCGTCCACGCATCGCCGCCCGTGTGCCAGCCGGCATAGCCCGGACCGGGAGTGATGGAGACGTCGGTCCCGGCCGTGCCGCCGCCCAACCCCGTAAAAGCCGGACTAGGAGCATAGGCCGAGGCCGTGATCGCGGATGTGGATATCTCGTCGAAGTACACGCTGGTCGGCGTCTCTATGGCGGGGGTCAAGGTGGAACCCAGCACGAACCAGGAGAAGTTGCTGACACCCAGGCTGTTGTAGGCCTGCACGCGGAAATAATGCGACGTGCCGGCGGAGAGCCCGGTCAGCGTGGCGGAGATGTTCCGAGTGAAGGAGGATGCGATTACGGGGACGAAGCCCGGCATGGTCGAGGCCTGGACCAGGTAGCTCGCGCCCGCGCCGTTGAACCCGCCCGAATAGGTGCCTGAGGACCAGTTGACCGTGATGTCGGCGGCGTTGACCGCGCTGAAAAGCGGCGTGCCGGCCAGCGGCGAGCTCGCCGCGGCCAGGGTGTAGGTGGAGACGCCAAGCGATTCTCCGGTCTCGACGCCGGAACTGTCGCGCGCCTTGGCTTTAAAGCTGTAAAGGGTGTTTGGGGTCAGGCCCGCAAAGACCCTCCCCACGCCGGGATCGTAGGCTTCGTTGACCGTCTGCGCGCTCCCTGCATTGCCTCCGACCGCATAGACCCTGCCGCCCAGGGCAGCCACATTCGCCCCATAGCGCGCCGTAGGCATGGGGGCACGGGTCGCCCAAGCGTTCACCTGCGGGTCGTATTCTTCGTTCACCGCGGTGTTCCCCGTCGCCGAGCCTCCCACGGCGAAGATCTTTCCTCCCAGCGCTGCGGCATTGAAGATGTACCGAGCCGTCGGCATGCTGGCTTTGGTCGACCAGACATCGGTCGCGGGATCGTAGGCCTGGACCGTATCCAGAGTCCCGCTGCCGGGGGTGCCCCCGAGGACGTAGAATAGATCGTTGACCACGGCTCCAGCCAAGGCTTCTCTGGCCGTAGGCATGGGGCTCTTGGTAGCCCAAGCGTCGGCGGCGGGATCGTACGCTTCCAGCGTAGCGACTCTGGTCTGAGACGGGAAGATCCGGCCTCCGGCGGCATAGAGCTTGCCGTTGATCGCTGCGACCGCCATGCCGTTACGCGCTGTCAGCATGGGTTTTTTGGCCGTCCAGGCGTCGGCCGCCGCGTCGTATGCTTCCAACTTGTCGGTCCAGTTGGCGCAGTCGGCGTTGATGCACCCTCCGACAATATAGAGCGTCCCGCCTAACACCGCCCCCTCAGCCGACTGCCCGGTCGGGATAGGAGTCTTGGTGGTCCAGCTGTTGCTTGCCGGGTCGTAAACTTCCGTCACCACAGCGCTGCCGGACCAGCCTACGCCGTATAGTTTGCCGCCGATCACGCCAGCCGTCTCGCCTGTCGCAGTCGGCCTGGCCGCCATAGTGGACCATGAATTGCCGTTGGTGTGCCAGCCCGCGTAGCCCGGGCCGGGGGTCATGGAAACGTTGGTTCCCGCCGTGCCGCCGCCCAGGCCCGTGAATGCCGGCGTGGGCGCATAGGCCGAGGCCGTGATCGCGGAAGTGGATATCTCGTCGAAATACACGCTGGTCGGCGTCTCGATGGCCGCCGCGTGCCAGTGCACGTAGCCGGCGGTGTCGTCGGCGTAAGTGGCGCCGGCCTTGGTCCCCGTGGAGCCGTACATGGAGATGCTGGAGCCTGAGGGGAGGGAGCCGGTCCTGATGTTGTATTGGATGTTGGCGTCCGCGAAGTTGATGGCGGTGAAGGTGGCGACGAACGGATTGCTCCAAGACCCCGAGAAGTCGATGGCCGTGGAACCCGACGGCATGGACAGGAAGGTCATGGAATCTATGGCAAAGGCCGCCGTCGGCCCGTTGGCGACCTCAAGCCCGTACGACGAGTTCTGGATCACGTTGGAGGAAAGGCTGACCTGGCCGGTGTTGGCGTTCTCGATGTATATCGCGTAGCCCGAGGGTCCTCCGCTCACTGTGTTGCCCGCCATGATGAGGTCCGAGTTCCCATATTTCATGTCCAAGCCGCTGCCCGTGCCCACCAAGGTGCTGGAGCTGACCTTGGTGCGGATGGACCCGGCGGCGATGTCCACACCGTCGACGGCCTGGATGTAGGAGGAAATGATGCTGCTGCTCGAGGCGGTGTTGAGATAGACCCCCGCGGAACTCGTCCCAGCCGAGCAAGTGACGGTGCTTTGGATTATGCTGGTATTCCCGGAATAGGACAAGAAGGCGGCGCTGTCGGCGCTGGCAGCCGTGTTGGAGACGAGGCACTGCCGAATGGTCTCGGACTGGCCGTCGTATATCTCCAGCGCGTTGGGGCCGTTGGCGCTGATGGTGGAGAATTCGACGACGTCGGTGGAGCCGCTTTCTAGCCTGGCGCCCACGCCCGATAAGTTGGAGATGTAGCAATGGGAGATGGTGTTCGAGGAGGTCTGGTAGAGATAGAGCCCATAATTTGAGGCGTTGCCGGCTTGGGCCGTGCTATAGCTCACGGTGTTGCCCACGCTCGAAATGGATATGGCATGCGAGGACAGCGTCGTGACGCTCGACCCGGTCAAGGTGTCCCAGCCGGCCAGAGCGATCCCGGCCGTGTCGAGGTTCGCACCGCCGTCCACATTGACGCTGGAGATGGTCACGAACGCGGAAGAGGCCTGCACCCCGTACGACATGGGGTTGGTGGCCACGACGTTGATGCCCTGGAGCGTCACGCTGTCGTTGAGGATCGCGAAGCCGGCTTTCGACGAGGGCGGCGGGCTGACCACGGGCGCGGAGCTGACGAAGCTGGGGTCGGCCATGAGCTTGAGCCGGTAGCTGGGGTCCGTGAAGGTGAAGCCTTGCACGGTGACCTGCTCCGCGTAGGTGGCCGTGTCGCGGATGACCACGCAGGCAGTCGTGTCGAGGCTTCTCGGCAGATGGTCCAGCGCCGACTGGATCGTCGCATAGTCCCCGCCGGTCTTGGCGACGTTGAAGCCGGCCCCGCAGCCGCCCGGCAGTCCGGCGCCGACATAGCCGGGCCAATAGACATGGCCGCTCGGGTCATTCGCATAACGGGGCCCAGTCCGCGAGCCCGCGGCGTCGGCCATGATGATGGCTGAGTCCGAGGAGAGAGCGCCCGCGTTGACGTTGACCGAGATGTTGGGATCCAGGAAGGCCACATTGGAGAACGTGGAGACGAACTGCCCGCTCAGGAAATTGATGGCCGTGGCGCCGGGGGCCAGGCTTGAAAAGGTCATGCTGGCGATGGAGAGGCCGGTGAAGACGCCGCCGGTCCCCTGGGTGGAGATGTCGAGGCCATGGTAGGGACCGGAGGCAGGTCCGGTGATGACGTTGGAAGACAGCGTGATCGCGCCGGCGTTGCCCTGGTCCAGGAAGATGGCCGCGCCGCCGGGACCGCCCCTGATGGTGTTGGAGGACAGGAAGAGGTTGATGTTGCCTGAAGAGTCCAACTGCAGGCCCACGCCCCCGGTCTGGGTCGAGACGATCATATTGGACTTGAGGACGGTGCCATTGGAGACGTTGCCGAGAAAGACGCCGGTGGAGCCCTGGATGTAGGTGTTGGAGATGGTGTTCGAGGAGCACTGGCTGAACCAAAGCGCGGCGGAGCCCGGGGAGCTGCCGCCGCCGGTGATGGTGGAGAGGGTGATGGTGTTGTATTTGGAGCCATAGCCGTAGAGGCCTTGGCCCAGCGGGTTGGAGATGAAGGAACTGGAGATGGTGTTCGAGGAAGCCATCGAAAACTCGACCGCGGGCTTGCCGAAGGTGCTGGCGGTGGTGATGGTGGAGAGGGTGATGGTGTTGTTGCTGGCGCCGCTCAGAAAGGCGCCGTCGGCCGAGGGATTGAATATGAAGGAGTTGCTGACCGTGTTGCTGGAGGAGCCGGAGATGCTCAGACCCCAGGTCGTGCTGCCGGTGCCGTTGGCGGCCATGGTGCTGTAGCTGATCAGGTTCCCGTTGGAGTCGTTGTTGATGGAAACCCCATTGATGAAAGACTGGGTCACGACATTGGAAGAGGCGCCGTTCAGGAACAACCTTGAGCTCAGGCTGCCGGGGCCCATGAATGCGGTGTAGCTGATCTTGGTGGCGTTGGCGTTGGCGTCCAGTCGGCCGCCGGGGCCTCCGCCGTCGTTGTAAATGTAGTTGTAGGAGATCGTGTTGCCGGAAGAGGACGCGATGTAAAGAGAAGGCGCGCCACCGCTGTTGGTGGTGATGGTGGAGTACGTGATGCTGTTCTGGCTGGAGTCGTTGACAAGATAAGCGCCATTGCCTTGCGGGTTCGAGATGAAGGAACCGGAAATGGTGTTCGAGGAGGCGTTGTTGAGATAGAGAGCGGAGAAGGCCGTGCTGTTGGCCTGGATCGCGCAGGACGACACTACGGTCAGGGCCGAGCCCGCAAGGTAGAGGCCGTAGGCGTTCTGCACCGATATCGTGGAGGCCAGGACCTGCTTGCCGCCCGAAAGGCTCACGCCTGCGTACCCGATCATGCCGCCAAAGTCCGTCAGGTTGAGGCTGGAGATATCCACGCTCGGAGAAGAGGCCAAGATGCCGTAGGTCACCGCATTGGTGGAGACGATGTCAAAGCCGAAGATGGACACGGACGCGACCTTGATCACGAACGCGGCCGTGGAGAAGGCCGGCGGATTGATGGGCGTGTGGGTGCTGGGGTTGACCGAGGAGATGCCGGGGTCCAATTGGATGAAGAGCCGGTGATTGTTGGTGTTGAGGCCGATGACCGTCACCTGCTCGCTGTGGGGAGAGGTGTCCACGTTGATGCAGAAGTTGGCGGGCAGGACCGGAGGCAGCGTGTTGACGGCGGCCTGTATGGTCGTATAGGACGACGGCTTGACGGTGTAGGTGTAGCCCGGGCAGACGACGGACCACGCCTGGGGGGCGAGCAGAAAGAGCCCTCCCAGGGCCAATAACGCGGCGAGTCTCGGCGTTCTTCTCGGCGTCACTGCTTCCTACGGGTCCGTCGTCTTACCACAGAGCCCGCTGCCGGGCCCTGTGGTCTTCATCACACTGCCTAATGCCGCGCCAGCGCCTTGCGCCGCTCCTCGGCCACCTTGCGGATGGTCCGGGCCACGCTCGGGTTCTTGCCCAGCACCTTCTTGAAGTCCCGCGTCTGCAGCCAGAACAGCCTGGTGCTCTTCAGCGCCCGCACCGTGGCGTTGCGCGGCTGCTTGAAAAGAAGCGCCATCTCCCCGAAGAACTCCCCCGGCCCCAGCGTGGCCACCGGCTTGTCCCAGCCCGCCTTGCGCACCTCGACTGCGCCCTGGTAGATGAGGTAGAAGCCGTCGCCCTCGTCGCCCTCCCGGCACACGGGACGCCCCTTGGCGAATTCCACCAGGCTTACATAAGGGAGGATCCCGGAGAGAGCCCTCAGGTCGAGCCGGGCGAAAAAGCCCAGCCCGCGCAGGCCCTTCTCCAGCCAGCGGTATTCCTTCTCGCCCACCGGGACCGTCACGAAGCCGTTTCCGGAATCACTGCTCATTTTAGTATTCATAGGTGAACCCCATTAGGTAGTTTGCGGTGCGGTAGTTGTACGCATAGCTCTGCTCGAATTGGTTGTTGGAACGCGCCCACAGGAGATTGACCTGCGCCCTCAGGGAGAACCCGGGCGCGATGGGATAGACGCCGCTCAAGCCGGCCTGATAGAGGTTCTGGCCCAGGCGGCTGCCCGTGTACGTGCCGTTGCCGTCCTGGGCCTGCCGGGCGACGTACTGGAACCGCGTGTAGCTGAAAGAGGCCGAGACCGCGGTCGGATGCTTGGCTTCGCCCCAAGCCAGGCTCAGGCTCGGCCCCATCCCGAAGCTGTAGTAGCTGTAGGCGTCGGCGAAGAACTGCGTGGTCTTGGCATCGAAGTAGTTCTGGTTGGACAGGTTGTAGGCGAAGCTCGCGCTGAGCTTGGAGTCCAGGCGGCAGTCCGTGTCGAAGAGCCGCACCGGGCGCGGATAGCCCGCCGAACCGCCCACGGACTGCCAGTAATCGGCCCGGCCCGCGCCGCCGATCTGGTCCCGCGCGTCGATCACGTTCTGGTCGCTGAAGCGCTGGTAGAGCAGGCTGTAGCTGCCCTGCAGGGCGAGCACCGGCTCGCTGGCGGGATAAGGCATGGTGCCGGCCGCCGTGAGCTGGGTGTTGTAGGTGTCGAGGACGTTGCGGTTGAAGCCGGCGCGGTTCAAGGGGTTGCCCAGGGGGTCGGTCGGGGCCTGGGACTCCAAGGACTGGTAGTCCGGGAAGCGGATGCGGTACACGTCGAGGCCCAGGCGGTAGGAGAAAGGCTCCTTGTACACGTTCTCGGCCTCAAAGCCCACCGCGATCTTCTCAAAATCGAAGAGCCCGTGGCCCCAGGTCTCGTCGCGGGTCTGCTTGAGGAACTCGTATTTGTAGCTGGCCGAAGGCTTGAGCCTCCATTTCGTGCCCGCCACGGAATAGATGCCCGTCAGCGAGGCCCGGTGGTCCATCTCCTGCTGGAAGAGGCTGCCGGCCGGGACCGCGTCGGTCACGCCCTTGGTGCCCTGGTAGTTCCCCGCATAGGTCGGCAGGAGCGACCAACGCTCGTTGGCCTTGATCATGGCGCCGGCCACCACCGAGGCGTTGCCGGCCACGTTGGAGTTGCTGCCCTGGTAGAAGTACTGCCCGCCGAGCAACGTGGCGTTGAAGACCGGGGCGTACTCCGCCCCGCTGGCCCCCGCCGAGACCAGGCCCAGCGCCGTCAGGATCAAGGCGGCCCTCCTCATTGGATCAACCCGGACTGGATGAAGATCTTGGGCTCCACCGCCAGGTCGATCTTGCGTCCGCTGAACTCCGAGGCCGTCACGATGGTCTCGAAGTTCCAGTGCAGCAAGGTCTGCTTGTAGTCCGTGCCGCTGTAGGAGCCGGCGAAATCGCCCGTGTTGGCCACGCGGCCCTCGTCCGAGATCACGTAGCTGTCGTACTTCTCCCAGACGGAGCCGTCGCCGTTGGACGCGTATACGACGGAGTGCTCCACGCCCGCCTCGTCGTAGGTGCAGTCGGGCGGGTCGCAGGCCGGCGACCTGCGCACCGTGGTCAGCGACGCCGGGCTATACGAGCTCGTCGGATCGCTCCAGTCCCGGAGGACCGAGCCGGAATTGATCTTGGAGCCGTAGTTGGCGATCCCGGGGCCGCCGTTGACGATGGCATCCGCAGGATTGGCCGGCACCCAGCCGCCATGGGGCACGCCATTGAAGGTCAGCTTGTTGTAGTCGTAGAGCGTCTGATAGAAATTCGTCCCAGGCGCGAGCGCAACAAAGCTGTTCGTCACCGGGTCGAAGGCCGCCGACACCGCGTCGTCCGGGTTGCCGTCGTGGTTCACGTCCACCTGGTGCCCGCCCGAGGTGACCTCGAGCATGCTGTCCTGGGTGTTCGAGCGCCCGGTCTCATAGTCCTTCAAGTAATAGCCGCAGGGCGCGCCGATGCAGCCGGGCAGCTGGCGCAGGGCGATGGAGAGGTCGTCGGGCAAGGTGGTGTTGAAGGTGCCTTTGTAATAGAAATAATCGAAGCGCTGCTCGCGCTCGTTGAGGACCACGAGCTTGAACTGGTCCGCAGCGGGCCGCACGATGTACTCCTCGATGCGCACGCGGTTGCCGCCCACGTCGATGATGGCCTTGCCTTCCTTGTAGACCGCGTTCATGGACTCGAACGCCGCCGCGCTCTGGACCGCCTCCTTGGACATCTCCAGGCCCACCTCCCGCCTGGCCTGCTCCTTGAGCGCGTCCCGGCCGGACTGGCCCTGGGAAGTCTGCCCGGCGGTGAAGCCCTGGTCCGTCACGCGCAGGCTCTGCTGGTCGCGGATCACGGTCTCGTTGCCGTGCTGGTCCGCCACGGCGAGCATCCCGGAGAACATCTGGATGCTGGTGTGCCCCTGGACGTTGACGTCCACGGAGAACTCGGTGCCGCGCACCGAGCAGACCGCGGTGGGAGTGCGCACCTCGAAGCGGCGGGAGAGGGCCTTGTCCACCCAGGCCCGCAGGACGCCGATGGCAAGCTTCAGGGAGGTCCCGCCGGAGGTGGCCTCCTGGAGGATGAAGGAGCCGTTGGCCTCCAGGTTGATGCGCGAGCCATCATCGAAGCCGATGGTCGCGCTCGAGCCCGAGGCGGTGCGCACCTGGTCGCCGGCGTACAAGACGTGGCCCTCGCCGGCCCCCTGCCAGACCTTGGTGCCCGACTTCAGGATGAAGACGCTGCCGGAGAGCGCGGAGACCGTGGGTGCGGCCTGCACGGCGGAGGCCAGGCCCAGGAACGCCCAGACGATGAAAGCCATTCCGCGGGCGTAGCTCCCGCGGAATGGCCTATTCTCCTCGGCGTGTAGAGAATACGGCATAGATTACGGCTTGGCATTTAGGATAACAGTTACCTTATTTACTGTCAATGTAATATCAGTCACATCGAGTGTGACTTTAGTCACATCCGGGAACCGGCCTGGAGCCCCGGGCTTGCCGCCGGGGATATTTGCTAGAATCGCCCTCTATGAAGAACATCCCTCTGGCCCTCCTGCCGGACCCGTTCGTGGAAGCCTACCGCCGCATCGCGGCGCACATCCCGGGCATCGCCGCGGCGCTGCTGCTGCTCCTGCTGGGGATGTTCACGGCCCGGGTCCTGCGCACCGTCATCGACCGGCTCCTCAGCCAGGCCAAGCTCGACGACTACACCAGCAAGGTCGGGATCAACGAGGTCGTGGCCCGCCTGGGCCTGGGCAAGTCCCCGGTCTACATCTTCTCCTTCCTGGCCTACTGGTTCGTGCTCTTCGTCTTCTTCGTCTCCGCGGCCAACGCCGTGAACCTCAACGTGGTCTCGGAGCTGCTCGAGCGCTTCGCGCTCTTCCTGCCCATCCTGATCGGCGCCCTGCTCATCCTCTTCGGCGGCCTGCTCTTCGCGCGCTTCCTCAACGAGATCGTGCTCAACGCCGCGGCGGCCAACAACGTGCGCGGCGGCAGGGTCCTGGCCCACGCCGCCTACATCCTGGTGGTGGTGTTCTCCGCCATGACCGCCATGGAGCAGCTGGGCATGAAGCTCAACTTCATCTCCGCCGCCATCCAGATCCTGCTGGGCTCGGTCGGCCTGGCCGCGGCCATCGCCTTCGGCATCGGCGGCAAGGACGTGGCAGCGGAGATCCTGCGCGACCTGCTCGACCGGAAGGCCTAACCGCAATGCCGGTCACTTAAGGTCCGCTTCCGTCGGCCGCTGCCGTTAAGACCCTCGGAACCCCGTAGGGGTTCCGAGGCCGGCGCGACGATATTCCTCTGTCGCGCCGACCCTATGAGGATTCTGAGTGCTGAGTCACTTCCCCATCCCTTGGATCTTCATGAAGTCGCGCGCGCAGGCGGAATGGGGCGCGCGCGGCTCGCGGCGCCAAGCGCCGCGAGCGCACGAAGAGAGAGTATTGGGCCGAAGTCTCAGTGATCGGATGGCGACCTGAAATGCTGATTCTATTTATGAAATAACGCTAAATCTAGCAATACCTCCAGCGCTGGAGGTGGAGGGGCTAGAAGTGATAGGAAAATATGAAAGATTGGCACATCAAGTCGCCGTCTTTCGTCATAGCACAAAAACTGCGTGCCGCTAAGTGACCGGCATTGGGCCTAGCCGCGGGAGCGCGGCTCCGGCCGGGACCTACTTCTTGGGCTTCTTCCCCGTCGGGGACGGGACCTCCACGCGCCAGGCGCGCGGGCTGCCCGTATGGGAGAGCTTGATGGGCGGGATGGAGCTCACCGCCGTCTCGGTCGCCGAGCCCGCCTCCGACGTCTGGGCCGGCCTGGCCTCGGGCGTGTAGCCGCTCAAAGCGTGCGGCGGGACCTGGAAGCGCCGCGCCAGCAGGCCGCGGGCCGCGTAGAAGACCAGGATGGCGACCAAAAGCAGCGCCAAGCCGAAGACGACGTTCTCGAAGAGCGGATGCCGGTTGTTCTCGCTGCGCCTCATCTCTACTCCAGATAGTCCCGCAGGGACTTGCTGCGGGAAGGGTGCCGCAGCTTGCGGATGGCCTTGGCCTCGATCTGGCGCACGCGCTCGCGCGTGACCCGGAAGATGCGCCCCACCTCCTCCAAGGTCCGGGGATAGCCCGAGTCGATGCCGAAGCGCAGCTTGATGATCTTGGCCTCCCGGTCGGTCAGAGTGGCGAGCACCTTCTCCACCTCGCCGCGGCGCAGGAAGGTGCTGGCGGAATTGGACGGCGCGCCCGTGGCGCGGTCCTCGATGAAGTCCTCCAGGTAGGAATCCTCGTCCTCGCCGATGGGCGTGGACAAGGAGACCGGCTCCTGCATGATCTTCAGCACGTTCTTGACCTTGTCCATGCTGATGTGCAGGCTGCGCGTGTACTCCTCGAGGTTCGGGTCGCGGCCGAGCTCCTGCCGGAAGCGCCGGGTCACCTTGGTGAGCTTGCTGATGAGCTCCTTCATGTGGACCGGGATGCGGATGGTGCGGGCCTGGTCCGCGATGGCGCGGTTGATGGACTGCCGGATCCACCAGGTGGCGTAGGTGGAGAACTTGAAGCCCCGCTTGTACTCGAACTTCTCGACCGCCTTCATCAATCCCAGCCCTCCCTCCTGGATGAGGTCGGAGAGCTCGAGGTTGGAGTTGACGTGCTTCTTGGCGATGGACACCACCAGGCGCAGGTTGGCCTTGATGAGCTTGAGCTTGTCGGCCAGGATCGTTTCCTCCAGGGCCACGATCTTGTCGTTGAGCTCCAGGAACTTGTCCACCGGCACGGGCAAGGTGTGCTGAGTGCGCTGCAGGCGGTCGGCCACGCCCTGCATGTTCTCCAGGGCCGCCTCCACCGCCGTGGGCGAATAGCCGGTCTTGGCCCGGAAGGCGTCGGACTTCATGCGCCCCTTCTTGACCTGGTTGTAGTAGGCGCGCAGCTGCTCGAACTTCATCCCGAAGCGCCGGTCGTAGCGCTCCAGCTCGTCATGGCACTCCTCGATCTTGGCGGCCAGGTTCTTGATCTTGTTGGTGAGGCGCTTGATCTTGTCCTGGTTGAGGTTGAGGCTCACGATCTTGGCGATGACCAGCTTGTTGCGGGCCTCGATGGCCTTGGTCAGCTTGATGCGCGCCAGGGGCTTGAGCCTGGGGTTCTTGAGCTTCTCGCGCAGGGCGCTCATCACCTTCTCGGACTTCTCGATGAAGTCGGCCACGGACTTCATGCGCCGGCGCATTCCGGAGAGCTCCGAGGCGGTCTTGCGGCCGCGCGGCATGAGCTCCTTGGGCGTCATCTCCTGGGCCTCGATCAAGGTCTCCCAGGAGCGGATCTCGCGCTGGGTGACCGGCGACTCCAGCACCAGCAGGCGCAGTTCCTTCTCGCGCTCCCGGACGTTCCGGGCCAAGGTGACCTCTTCCTCGCGGTTGAGCAGCGGCACCCGCCCCATCTCGGAGAGATACATCCGGATGGAGTTGGAGATGTCCGAGCCCGCGCTCCACTCCTCGGCGAAGCGCTCCTTCTCCACCACCGGGGCCAAAGCCGACTTCTTGCGGTCCACGATCTCGATGCCGAGGTCCTCGAGCGTGCTCATGAGCTCGTCGACCTCCTCGGACTTCACGTTGGACATGGACAGGGTGCGGCTGATCTCCTCCAAAGTGAGATAGCCGTGCTCCTTGCCCAGCTTGATGAGGTTGCCCATCGCCTGACTTGCGTGCAGTGCCATAATCGTTTTCCTCTGGTTTACTTCTTCGGCGAGCCTTTCAATTCCCCCAGCAGCCGCGCGTACTCGGCGTGCTCGGCGGCGCCCAGCTTGCCGTCGCGGCTCAAAGCCTGGCGGAGTTCCTCCCAACGGGTCTGTCCCCGACGCCGGGCCAGCGTCGCCTGCAGGCGCGACGCCACTTCGGTCCGGTCGAACTCATCCGCCCTGAGCAGGAGCCTCTGGACCAAAGAGTTCTCCTCCGGCGCGAGCGTCTCGCGCACTCTCAGGGACCAATCGCCCGGCCAAGGCTGCAGCTTGGCCAGGACCCGCCATATGCGCCGGCCGGTCTCGGACGAAAAATCCGCCTCCCGCACCAGCGCGAAGAGTCCCGGTTCCATGAAGACGTCGGTGAGGATCTCCTCTTCGCCGCCGGCCAGCTCCGCCCTCGGGACCGCCGGGGCGGGGGAGGCGGACCGCGGCGCGCGCTCGCCCGGTCCGCGCCGGGACAGCTGCAGGCGCAGGGAGCCCTCGTCGATCTTGAGCCGCTGGGCCAGGCGCGTGAGCCACCCGCTCTTGACGATCTCGTCCGGGCAGCGGCTGATGGTCTCCAGCACCTCCCGGGCCACGGCGGACTTCTCGGTCGGACCCAGGGCGCCGGGGCGGCGCTTCAAAGCCAGCTCGGTCTGGAACTGGGCGAGGTCCACGGCCCCGGCCAGGCACTTCTGGAAGGCCGGCAGGCCGTGGGCATGCAGGAACTCGTCCGGGTCCTTGCCCTGGGGCACGGTCGCGACGCAGACGCCCAGCCCCTCGGCCAGCAGCAGCTCCGCGCTGCGCAGGGCGGCGTTCTCGCCGGCCTGGTCGGCGTCGAAGACCACGACCGCCTCGCCGGCGTAGCGCTTGACCAAGGCGACCTGGTCCACAGTCAGGGCGGTGCCCAGCGGCGCGCAGGCGGTCTTGAGGCCGTGCTGGTGCGCGGCCATCACGTCCATGTAGCCTTCCATCAGGACCACGCGGCGCTGCTTGCGCACCTCCGGCAGGCCGAGGAAAAGTCCGTAAAGGACGCGCCCCTTGGAGAACACGGGGGACTCGGGAGAGTTGAGGTACTTGGGCATGGCCTCGCCCAGGGCCCGCGCTCCGAAGCCCACCACCGAGCCCTTGGCGTCCTGGATGGGATAGAGGACCCGGTCGAAGAAATAGTCCCGCAGGCCGCCGCGCTCGGTCTTGCGGGCCAGCCCGGCCTTGACCACGAGCTCCGGCGCGAAGCCCTTGCGCAGGGCCCGGGCCGCCACGTCGCCGTCCTTTGGGGCATAGCCCAGGCGGAAGGCCGCGAGGCTCTCGGCGGACACCTTGCGCTCGGCCAGGTACTTCCGGGCGGCGGCAGCGGCCGCGGACTTGAGCAAGGTCTGGTGGTAGAAAGCGGCCGCCAGCTCCAGGAGCTCCCTGATCTTCAGGCGCTCCTGCTCGGCCGGGCCCAGGGCCTCCTCGCTCTTGACGATCTTCACGCCGGCGCGCCCCGCGAGCTTCTCCGCCGCCTCGGTGAAGCTCAGGGACTCCATCTTCATCAGGAAGGCGAA
>JAPLKL010000009.1:0-28558 GCA_026388095.1 Elusimicrobiota bacterium
GAGCCAGTATCTCAGCATACCGGATTCGGCGGACTGGGTCTTGGGCACCGGCGACTTCACGGTGGATTGCTGGGTGAGGTTCAATTCCCTGCCCACGGCCGGCATCCCCTATGCCCCTCTTTTCGCCCAATCGGTCAGCGCAAACAATTATATGTCGTTTTATATGCGTCGCGTCAGCGCCGGCAATTATCGCTGGGGCTACACGGTGCACAGCGGCGGCGCGACCACGATCCAATATGAGACAGCCAGCAGAGCGCTGGCGACAGCGACCTGGTATCACGTCGCCTTCGTCAGGAGCGGCACCACCAACTCGTACATCTTTCAGAACGGCGTGAGCCAGGCGCTCACCCTGACCGGGAGCTCTTCGGCCAGCATCCCCGACTACGCGGGCAGCGCCTACGTCGGTTCCGACGGCCTGGGAACCAACTTGTTGAACGGCTGGCTCGACGAGTTCCGGGTCAGCAAGAGCACCGCCCGCTGGACCGCCGGCTTCACCCCCCCCGCGGCCCGCTACGACGATGATCCCTACTCGGTCCTTCTGCTGCACATGGACGGGACGGATACGAGCACGATCTTCATAGACGATGTGCTCACGGGGCGGGCGAAAGCCACGCAAGCCACGCTGGCCTATGATTCGGTGGTCCAGTCGCTGAGCTTCTATTCTCACGACACCGGCAACGTGAGGCTGGCCCTGTACTCGGACTCCTCGGGGCCGAGCTCGAAGCAGTGGGAGAGCGGCGACGTGGCGGTGACGGCCTCGTCCTGGAACACCGTGCTGATATCAGCGGGCTCGCCCACGAGCCTGACGCTCACCAGCGGCACGTACTGGCTGGCCTGGCAGTGGAACGCGACGAGCAACGGGCCGAGCTACACGGCGGGCTCGGCAGGCAGCGGCAACTATCTCTGGCAAGCCTACGGCTCCTTCCCGGCGAGTTGGAGCGGAGGCACCAGCTCCTCCGAGCAATGGAGCCTGTATGCCACGCAGGCCCCCCCCACGGTCACGAGCATCGCCGCGACTTCCGGCGACATCCTGGGTGGGACCAGCGTGACCATCACCGGGACGAATTTCTTCAGCGGGGCTACGGTGCTGATCGGCGGTGAGCCGGCGGCCTCCGTGGTGCGGGTGGACTCCTCCCACCTGACCGCGACCACGCCTGCGGGCGCGGCCGGGACCGCGGACGTGACGGTGACCAACCCGGACGGCCAGTCCGCCACTTTGGCGGCCGCCTTTACCTATGTCAGGAACACGATCCTCTGCGGCGCGCCCAGCCGCGACGGGGCGGTCAGCCTCACCGGCGTGGTCAACACCTATTGGCCCGGCGCGGCCTCGGCCGCGGCCAACGCCATGTCCATCACGCTCGGAGCCTCTGCCGGCGCCGCGACGCCCATCGCCGCGGGAGACATGGTCCTGGTCATCCAGATGCAGGACTCGGCGATCGATTCGTCGAACACAAGCTCCTACGGCGACGGCGTGGCCGGGGATCCCGCCAGCGGCTCGACGAGCCTCAACCGATCGGGCATGTACGAATACGTGAAGGCCTTGAGCGCGGTTGCGACCACCGGCGGCACGCTGTCGTTCCAGGGGCAGGGCGTAGCCGGCGGTCTCATGCATGCCTACACGGACGCCGCGGCCACGTCCACGCAGGGCCAGCGGCAGTTCCAGGCCGTGCGGGTCCCGCAGTACAGCTCGGCCACGCTGACCTCGGGCCTGACCGCGGCGGCCTGGAACGGGGCCACGGGCGGCGTGCTGGCCGTCGATGTCTCCGGCGTGCTGAGTCTCGGGGGCGCGACGGTGAGCCTCGACGGCCTGGGTTTCCGCGGCGGCGGCGCGCGCCAGCTCACCGGCGACACCGGCGGCCTGAGCACGGACTACGTGCAGAGCTCGACCAAGAACTTCAACGGCGCGAAGGGCGAAGGCATCGCGGGGACCCCGGGCTATATCTACGACGGGAGCGCGGTGGCGGCGACCGGCACCGACTATCCGTACCATGGCCTGGGCATCACCGGCGGCACGGCCCGCGGGGCCCCGGGCAACGCCGGCGGCGGCGGGACCGACGGGGAACTGACCTTGAACCAGTGGAACTCCGGCGGGGGCGGCGGCGGCAACGGCGGGACCGGGGGCGGGGGCGGGAGGACCTACAACAACGGGCTCTACACCGGGGGGTTCGGAGGGGTCCTGTTCCCCGCGTCGGCCAGGCGGGTCGTCCTTGGGGGCGGCGGCGGGGCAGGCACCCGCAACAACAGCACCGGATACCAGTCGAGCGGCGGCCTCGGCGGCGGCCTGGCCATGATCCGGGTCGGCAACTTGGCGAACACAGGCACGATCACGGCCAACGGCACCACGGGGCCCGTGCCCGCCGAGGACGGCGGCGGCGGCGGCGGCGCCGGCGGAAGCATCGTCTTCACCGCTTTGAACGGGAACCTCACGGGTCTCACTTGTGCCGCACACGGAGGAGCGGGAGCCAACACCTGGGTGACCCAGCCCCCAGGCACAGGCTGCGGGACCGATCCCCACCCCAACTGCTGGTACCACGGCCCGGGCGGCGGCGGCGGCGGCGGCGTCCTCCTGCTCTCAGGCTCCCCCACGAGCTCCGACGCGGCCGGCGGCACCTACGGGACCAGCACGACGGGGGCCGACCCCTACGGTGCGACCGCCGGGGCCGCGGGCGCGGTCTCGACCGGCATCCTGCCCACGCAGATCCCCGGCACGAGCTCCGGCGCGGAATGCCTGAACAGCTTCTTCCTGCTGTTTGAATAGTGCAGAGGGCGGAGAATTCCTCAAACCTAGCACCGGCGGCCGCTTTCGATTTTTCTGATTGTCCCCTCCCGGCCCATGCGAATTGTTTGCGAAAATTGGTTCGCCTTTTTTGCGCCCAGTCTTCTGGAACGGCAGGGCATCCCAGGGTATAATCTCAATACGCGCGTGGCTGGTGCAATTGAAAACATCAATATTTCAACGTTTTTTAAAGTTCGCGAAGCGACAGTCCATTAATGTTCCATATCGAGCCTAAACGACGGCGCGGCTTGTGGCTGGGGGCAGCCCTCCTGCTCCTGGCCGCCCCCCTTTTCGCGGACCAGGCCCGGAACTGCCCCTCGCGCAGCGGCAGCTACTGCCTCTCGCGCAACGGGGTGGCCGGGGGCGGCGGCTTGGGCTCTTCCGGCAACTACAGATCCAGCGGCATGGCCAATGAAATCCCCCTTTCCACGGTCGACGGCTCCACCTCGTCGTCGGCGAGCTACGCCCTCGGCTCGGGCCTCATGAACATCATCGCCTTTCCGGGCAAGGTAGCCATCTCCTCCGCGAATGTCTTCGTGACCAGCGGCACCGTGCAATGGGTCACCCCGGGCTATGACGGAGCCGTCGGGAAGCTCCTGGCCGGCACGACCTATTACGTGTGGTTCGCGACCTACAGCGTGCCCGACTCGGACAACCTCTCCTTCAGCGACGCCAACATCAGCATCTCCACCAAGGACACCAACCCCGGCGACTTGGCGAGGACCGGCTTCGCCGTGACCGCCGTCCCCCCGGGCTGGACGCCCGACGTGCAATCCGTCTACGTCCGGACCCTCGACGCGCGCGGCAACGCCGGCTGGATGTCCGACCCCTGGTTCTACAGCAACCCGCCGCTGCATCCGCTGGGCGTGCTCTCCGCGATCACGCCGGACCGATCGACGTTCATACTCGACTGGTCGCCGACTTGGAACTTCCAGAACTACCGCGAATTCACGACCCCGATCACGAGCTCGCCGACGGCCTCCGAACTGCAAGGCTACCGCGTGGTGGCCTCGACCGACATGTGCTTCTCTGACTTCCTGCCCCTGGCCAGCACCGGGGTCACCGCGGGCCTTGAGGTGATCGTGAGCACCACATACTACGACGCGACCTACATAGGCTCGTCGACGGTGCCCTACCGGTACTACCAGATCCAGTCCTACAACGCGGCGGACTCCCTGCCGGCCGTGGTGGAGCATAACAGCACCTTCGACCAGATCTTCCTGCAGAGCGACTGCCGCTCGTACTTCCGCGTCAGCAACGAGACGGCCATGGCCTTGAGCCACCTCACCAACGGCCAGGGCGCGGACATCGATCTGATGCGCCGCTTCCGGCCCGACGGCGTGGCCGCGGAGCCGAACGCGGGCATCATCCAGTCCGCGGAATGGATCGCGCTGAAGGATAACGTGCAGGTGTCGAACTTCCACTTCGACAGGCCCGCCACCGTGGTCCTGCACTACGACGTGGACAACAGCGGCGCGCCCAAGCCGCTCGGCGTGGCTTCCGCCCGGGCCGCGGCGGGGGCCTGCTGCGGCAGCGCCAAGGACCTGGGCATCTACTGGTACAACGGCGCCAAGTGGCAGAAGCTCTACGGCGATGTGAACACGGGCGCGCAGACCGTCAGCGTGCAGACCCCCAACATCGGCTGGTTCCAGATCCGGGGCCTGATGCGCTCCGCAGGCGCGGTCTTCGACATAGCGAACCTCTCGGGCCGGGTCATCACGCCCAACGGCGACCGCATGAACGACATGTTGATCTTCGGCTACGACCCGGGCCCCAACAAAGTGGTGCCCACGGGCAAGATCTACGATCTGAAGGGCATGTTCGTGTCGGACATGACGCCGGGCCTGGTGCCCAACACCTTGACCTGGGACGGCCGCATGAACGGCCGGTACGTGACGGGCGGGGTCTACGTCTACGTGATCAAGGGCGACGGCAAGACTTTCAGCGGGACCGGCGTGGTGGCCAGATAGGAGCCCAGCATGAGAATCGTGAAACATAACCTCGGAATCCTGGCGGCGGCGGGCGCGCTGATCCTGGCCATGCTGGCCTTCGCCTACGCCAACGGCTTCTTCCGGTTCTTCGGGCCCGCGCGCCGCATCGTCTCTCCCAACGGTGCCAACAACGCCTTCTTCTGCTTCGACAATCCTGAGGATTCCGGCGTCTCCGGGTCGATCTACACCATGCTCGGGTCTCATGTGACGGATTTGGGGCCGCCGGTCAGCCGCACTCAGCTCCAGGCTTGCCCGACGAGTGGTTGTCCCGGATATCTGAGTTGGAACGGCAAGGCCGAAGGCATAGCCGTGCACAGCGGCGTTTACATCTACCAAATACGAGCGGAGGAGCAGAATTACACCGGCGCCCTCCTGGTGGTGAGATAGCCATGAAAAAGAACACTCTGACGCTCAGCGCTCTGGCTCTGACCGCCGCGCTCTGCCTGCCGCCTGCGGCGCGGGCCGCCTACGAAGACCTCGGCACCAGCCCGCGCGCCGTGGGCATGGGCAACGCCTTCACCGCGGTGGCCGACGACGGCTACGCCATCTACTATAACCCCGCGGGCCTGGCCACCTTGACCCGCCCCGAGATGTCGGCGAGCTACGCGCGCCTCCTGATGGGGCTTTCGGACAACTCCAACATCTCCAACTCGTTCATGACCTACGCCCATCCCATCAAGGACGGCCAATACGGCACGGCCGCGGTCGCCCTCAACTACTTCTCCCTGCAGGGGCTCTACCATGAGACCAGCTTCTTCGGCGCCTACAGCCACAGCCTCTTCGAGACCTACATCCCGAACCAGCTCTACGGCGGCTTGAGCCTCAAGGTCCTCAACCGCAAGGTCAACGCGTCGGCCGCCGACCCGATCGATAACACCGGCCAAGTGGTGGTGGGCGGCGTGGACCCGGCCCTGACCAACGCCGCCGCGACCAACCTGGGCGTGGACTGGGGCCTGCTCTACCGGCCGCGGCCGCGCTGGTCCTTGGGCCTGATGGTGCAGCACTTCCTGGAGCCCAACATCGCCTTCAACAAGGGCGACACGGACAGGTTGGGCCGCAACATCAAGCTGGGCGCGGCCTATCTCTCGCCCTGGTCCACCTTGGCCCTGGACCTCGGCCTGCCCTCCGCCCCGGACGGCTCGCTCGACAAGACCGTGGCCCTGGCCGCCGAGAAATGGCTGCCCACCTTGCTCTACGGCACGATCGGCTTCCGCGGGTCCTTGGCCGCCGGCACGCGGGACTTCCGGCAGCTCGGCGTAGGCGTCTCGTACAAGATCTTCCGCATGCAGTTCGACTACGGCTTCAACATCCCCTTGGGCGGCTTGGCGACTTCAGGCAGCCACCGCTTCGGCCTGACCTACCGCTTCGGCTACGCCAAGGCGCGGCCTGCGACCGTCAGCGAGGCCATCCTGGAGAACATGCAGGAGTTCGCCGAGGCCGGCTCTCCGGAATTCCGCTACCAGATGGAGGAGCTGACCGCGTTCAAGCGCACGGCCATCGACGAGTTCCTGCGCCAGGCCAAGCTGGACGTGAGCGCGGGCAAGTTCGCCGACGCCTACGCGAAGGTCAACGAGGTGGTCGCCTTGAAGCCCGGCGACGCCAGGATCGCGGAGAGCGCGGCCCGGCTCAAGCTGGTCTCGGACATCTATCCCGAGGTCCGGCAATTCACCGACGAGGCCGCGCAGGCCGCCGTCTACGACGGCTCGCTCAAGTTCCTGGCCGGCAAGGACCAGGACGCCTTGGTCGACCTGGCCTCCGCCCAGCGCCTGCACCCCGACGGTCGCACCGAGGCCTTGATGGCGGCCATCGAGACCAAGGCGGGACTCAAGCGCGGGGAGGCCGCGGCCGCGGCGCCGGCGCCTTCGCCGGAGGATGCGCTGGCCGCGCACAAGAGGCAGCTCATCGAGGGCTACATGGCCCTGATGGAGGTCTCCTTGCGCCAGTTCGAATATGATAAAGTCATAAAATTGGCGAAACAGGTGACCGAGCTCGACGACACCAACGTGCTGGCCTACAAGCGCATGGGCGCGGCGTACCACGCGCAGCAGCGCTACCCGGAGGCCCTGACGTCCCTGCTCAAGGCCTTCGAGCACGAGACGGACAGCGACGGCCGCAAGAACCTGCGCTCCTACATCATGGCCCTGCAATCCCTCATCAAGCGCGGCCAGGAGGCCGCCACGGCGGCCAAGCCCCCGGTCACGGCGCCCCGGCCCCCGGCCAGTCCGGCCAGCGTCGAGCGCCTCTACGAGCAGGGGGTGGAATTCTACTCCCGGGGCCAGCTCAAGGAATCGGCGGACTGCTTCCGCCGCATCCTGGAGTCCGACCCCAACGACAAGTCGGCGCGGCAGGCCTTGCGCCGCGTCGAGGCCGAGTCGCTCCAGAGCGGTGAGAGTAGATGAGGATACGGAGCAAGCTCCTCCTCTCCATCACGTCCCTGCTGGTCGTGTCCATGCTCTCGCTGGGCTACGGCATCCTCTTCATCCAGCGCACGGCGGAGCGCCTGGGCATGGACAACGCGGCCCGGATCATCGAGAATTCGGTCCAGCGCGTGGCGCTCGACTCCATGCTGCAGAGAGACGAGCTGCAGCTGGTCAGCTACGTCAACTTCCTCAAGGCCCAGTATCCGGCCCTGTCCTACGCGCGCATCTCCTGGACCTCGCGCGGGCGCAGCCACAGCGTGAACCTGGGGGGAGTCCCCCCCTCCGGCCGGGCCTTGGAGCGGCCCCTGGTGATGACCGACCCGGCGGACCCCACGCGCCGGATCAACATCCGCCTGGGGATCAGCGAGGAGGTCATCGAGTCGGCGCTGCGCGAAAGCCAGAGGCGCCTCAAGAAGATCATCATCACCATCTGGCTGGGCAGCTCCTTCATATGGTTCGCCATGGCCTATTGGCTGGCCTCGAGCATCACCTCGCCCATCGCGTCCTTGGGCAAAGTGGCGGCCGAGATCAGCGCGGGCAAGCTGGGCCGCCGCCTGGAATGGCAGTCCGAGGACGAGATCGGCGACCTGGTCAAGGTCTTCAACCACATGTCGGAGCGGCTGGCCGAGCTCGACGAGGCCAAGAAGGCCTTCATCTCCTCGGTCACGCACGAGTTCCGCTCCCCGCTGGGCGCCATCGAGAGCCTCATCTCGCTGCTCATCAGCAAGGAGGTCAAGCACCCGGAGTGCGTGGTCCATCGGGAGTACCTGGCCCGCATCCAGACCAACATCGTGCGGCTGAGCAACTTCGTCAACGACCTGCTCGACGTGTCCAAGATCGAGAAGGGCAAGCTCGAGTGCGTCCTGAAGACCGTGCAGCTCCAGGAGACCGCGTCCGAGGTGTGCCGGTTCTTCGAGCCCAAGGCCGCGGCCCAGGGGGTGAGCCTGTCCAGCCGGATCGACCATGTCCCGGAGGTCCTGGCCGACGCGGGACGCATCCGGCAGGTGCTCATCAACCTGGTCTCCAACGCGCTCAAGTTCACGCCCGAGGGCGGCCGCATCGAGATCGCGGCCGAGCAATACCGGGAAGGGAGCCGGCGCTGGCTCGAGATCTCGGTGGCCGACACGGGGCGGGGCATGGACGCGCGCGACCGCGCCCAGCTTTTCCAGGCCTTCATCCAGGGGCGCAACACCGCCAGCGGCGTCTACGGCGGGGGCAAGGGCACGGGCCTGGGGCTCTACATCTGCAAGTCCATCATCGACCAGCACGGCGGCCGCATCGAAGTCCAGTCGGCTCCGGGCCAGGGGACGCGCATCGCATTCTTCCTGAGGATCGCCGCGGCGGAGGCGGCGAGCGCCTGAGGAGCAAGGGGGATCATCTTATGGCCGTAAGGGTCTTGGTCGTCGACGACGAGGATGACTACCGCATCATCGCGCGGGACGTGCTCCAGGCCGAAGGCTACGAGGTCGACCTCGCGGGGGACGGCGAGGCGGGGCTGGCCGCGGTGCGCGACCGCCGCCCCGACCTGGTCCTCGTGGACTGGATGATGCCGAAGCTCGACGGCGAGGCCTTCTGCCGCCGCCTGCGCGAGGACTCCGGGTCGCGCTCCTTGCCGGTCCTCATGCTCACCGTCAAGCAGACCGCGGATGAGGAGCTCGAGGCCCTGCATTTCGGGGTGGACGACTTCATCACCAAGCCGTTCAAGCCCGCGGAGCTCCTGGCCCGGGTCCGCGCGGCGCTGAGGCGGGCTGGAGACCGTCGTCCCTAGTGGGTTTCTCCTGGGGCAAGGCGTTGGCCGCGGCCGCGGCCGCGGCGGTCCTCGGCGCGGGCTGGCTGTTCTGGCCGGGCGATGAGGTCGAGGTGGCCATCCCGCCGGGGCAATCGGCGCGCCAGACCGCTGCCGCGCTCAAGGAGAAAGGGGTGGTGCGCAGCGCTTTGATGTTCCGCGCCGCGGCGCGTATCTACGGGCTGGGGCGGCGGCTCAAGCCCGGCGCCTATCGCCTGCGGCGGCGGATGCTGCCGGGCCGGCTGCTGGCCGCCTTGGCGGCGGGCTCGGGCGGCGTCAAGGTCGTGATCCCCGAAGGCTGGACCACGCGGCAGATCTCCGAGCGGCTGGAGAAGTCGGGGTCATGCCCGGGCGCCGATTTCCTGCGCCTCGCCGCCAACCAGCGCCTGGAAGGCTATCTGTTCCCCACCACCTACTTCTTCGAGCCGGGCACGGACGCCGAGCATGTGATCGAGCGCATGCGCGCCGAATTCGACCGGCGCCTGGCCGAGGAGTTCGCGCGCTCCGAGCCCAAGCCGCGCCTGACCTTGCATCAGGCCGTGACCTTGGCGTCCATCGTGGAACGCGAGGCGGTGCTGGCCAGCGAGCAGCCCATGGTGGCGGCGGTCTATCTCAACCGCATGCGCATCCGCATGCGCCTGCAAGCCGATCCCACGGTCCAGTACGCCCTGGGCTATTGGAAGAAGGGCCTGACTTCCGAGGACCTGCAGAATCCTTCCCCCTACAACACCTACGTGCACTACGGACTTCCGCCGGGCCCCATCTGCAATCCGGGCCTGGGCGCCTTCCGCGCGGTCCTCCGCCCCGCCCCGAGCGACGCGCTCTTCTTCGTGGCCGACTTGACCGGAGGGCATAAGTTCTTCGCCACGCAGGAGGAACACCTCAAGGCCAAGCAGGTCTACAAGCGGGGTCTGCGGGAGGAGAAGAAGAGGCTGAGGTCGCAGGGCGGCGGCACCTGACAGCCAACGCATTCCCTGAGGGCTGTCAGTGCCATCGCGCTGCCGCGCTCAGGCAAGTCCTAAGGGCCGGCGGACTGCCAGCTCAGGCCGCGCAGGGAGAACCGGTGCAGGACCGCCGGCTTGGTCGTCAGCACCCAGAGGAAGCCGCCGCCCACCTCCAGACCCGAGACCGCGGCGGCGGGGATCCGCGCGCTGAGGTCGACCGAATCTTTCGCCGAGAGAGTCCCGGCTTCATAGGCATAGCGCGTCAGGCGCCGGCTATGCGAGTCGAGCACCCAAAGCAGGCCGTCGGCGGCATGGAGCCCGGCCGCCGGGGCTCCCGGCAGATCGTACTGATTGAGCGGGGACAGGGACGCCCCGATGAGAGAGAGCCCCACCAGGTAGCGGTACACCACGGGAACCCGGGCGTCTGCCGCCCAGAGGTTGTCGTCGTCCCCGGCCAGGGCCGCGGGCGAGCGGTTCGGAGTGGCGTAGATGCGCTGCCGCCCGCGCTCCGGGCCCGCTTTTTGCCGGAAGATGGCGTTGTGCTCCTGGCCGGTGCTCCAGAAGGATTTGTCGACCCAGGCCAGACCGGCCGGGGCAGGATCGGCGAGCCGTTCCGTGGACCTCAGCCTCCGGGCTTCGGCGTCGAAGAGGACCAGGTTGCCGTTGGCGGAGTCCACGGACGCGAGCCTGCCGTCCCGCCAGGCCAGGCCGTGCAAGGCCGAGCCGGTGATGGGAAAGGCCCGGTAAGCCGGCGCTTCATCGAGACTGGGGTGGCCCCGCCAGAGCCAGACGATGGCTGCCGCCGCGGCCAATAACAAGCCCGCCAGCCACGCCCAGCGGCCGCGGCTCCAGACGGGTCCTGGAGCGGGCGCCGGGGACCGCGTCAACGGCGCTTGCGGGACGGGGCGGGCGTCGTCTGTGCCGAGGAGGGAGGGCGACCGCGCAGCCTCGAAGTGAAGAGGCTCCTGGCGTCTGGGCGCCGGGGCCTGCGGGACCAAGGGCAGGTCGAGCTGCACCTGGCTGACCTTGTCCTGGTAGCGCTTGAGCAGCTGGTCGAGGCGCGCCGAGAGAGGGGGCTTTATCATGGGTGCCGAGGCCCCGGCCCCTAGGCGCCGGACCCGCGCGTCTCGGCCTGGTATTGGCTGACGACCTCGGCCAGCTCCGACTGCAGGGATCGCTTGATCCCTTGCAGTTCGAGCTGCTTCTTCCTGTACTCGGCGGCGAGGTCTTCGGCCAGCCGGGCGATCTCCTTCTTGGACTTGTCGTACTCGGCGGCGAGGTCTTCGGCCAGCCGGGCGATCTCCGCTTTGCTCTTGGCCAGGGCCCGGGTCTCGGCGTGGCGCGTCGTCCTCCAGGCCTCCCGCTCGGCTTTCAGGGCGAGCTCCTCGCGCGCCGCGGGGTCGTCGGCCAGCCGGGAGAGCTCCGCCTTGCACTTGTCGGAGTCGGCGGCGAGGTCGTCGGCCAACCGGGCGAACTCGGACCGGCGCTTGTCGGACTCGGCGGCGAGGTCGTGGGCCAGCCGGGCGAGCTCTGCCTCGCGCTGGGCGAGGGCCTCGGTCTGGGCGAGGGCCATGTTCTCCCAGATCTCCCGCTCGGCACGGAAGCGCTCCTGGGCCCGGTCCAACTCGCGCTCGAGTTTGGAGTAGTGCTCCTCGCGCGCGGCGGCGCGGGCCTTGATCTCCTGGAGGAGGTCCCTGACGCTCCTGAGGTCTCCCTGGACCGCCGGAGCGGCGTCCACCGCGCTGCCGCGGGAGGGCCCATCGGTCATAAGAGCTTGGTCTTTGTCCATCAAGACGGCGCGCTAGGGCGCCGCAGGTCCCAAAAAAACAAGGGTATGCCGTATTCGCTAGCGATATTATAGACTTTTGACGCCGATGATTGCCAGGGCAGGGCGCTCGTTGAACGGCGCGCACGACGATGAGCTATCCAACCAAAGGAGAATTTTGGTAGACTCTCGCGTAGGAACGATTTTGGGGCGTGTAGCTCAGCTGGGAGAGCGCTTCCTTCGCAAGGAAGAGGTCGCAGGTTCGATCCCTGTCACGTCCACCACTTCCGACGCTCGCAGCAAGGCCGTCCCTTGACGAGGAATCCGCGGTAGCCTGAAAGGGCCGCTGCGGATTCTTTTGGCTGGCCCAGCTATCCCGGCGAGAGCGGAGCATCGTTCCGGAGATGAAAAGAAGTCTTTCCGACAAAGGAGCGGCTCTTTTGCCCCGCTGGCTTGCGCCTGCGCTGGGGCGGGCCGTCGCCGACCATCCGGTCGTGGTGCTCACCGGCGCGCGCCAAGTCGGCAAGAGCACCCTCTTGGAGCATGCGGAGCCGACCAGGCGATGGAAGCGCGTCACTTTCGACGATCCGGATGCGATCGAGCAGGGCCGGCGCGACCCCGCGGGCCTGTGGGCCGGGGCGGACCGCGTCGTCTTGGCCGAAGTCCAGCGCCTGCCGGCAGTCCTGTCCGCGGTCAAGGAAGCTTTGGACGCTCGTCCGGGCGGGATGCGATTCGTCCTTTCAGCCTCCGCGGATCTCATCTTGATGCGCCGGGTCTGCGAGAGCCTGGCCGCGCGGGCCGCCCAGCTGTCCTTGCTGCCCATGGCGAGCGGGGAGATGCTGCGCAGGCCTCCCCCCTCCTGCCTGTCGGAGATACTCTCGGGGCGGTTGCCCCGCGAGCAGTGTTCGGCGGCCGCGGCCAAGGATCCCTTCTGCGCGATCTCCAGAGGCTTCATGCCCAGGTTTCTCTCTTTGCCCGCCGCGGCAGCCCGGACCCGGTGGTGGGAAGGCTATATCGCGACCTGCCTCGAGTGCGACCTGAGGGACCTCTCCCAGGCGGAGTGCCCGTCGGAATTCCGCGCGGTCATGGAGGTCCTGGCCGCGCGCGCCGGTCAGGTGGCCAGCCCGATCGCGGCGTCCCGGGACGCCCAAGTCTCCCCGCCGAGGGTGCGCCGCTGCCTCAGGCTCCTGGAGGCGGCCTGTCTCATCGACAGGCTGCCGGCTTTCGCCGGCGACCGGCCCCCTCGCCCGAACCAAGCCGCCAAGCTCCTTTGGGTGGACCCGGCCCTGGCCGCCCATCTGGCGGGCCTGCACGACGAGGCCGCCCTCAGGGCCGCGCCGCAGGCCCGGGGGCTCTTCGCGAACCTCGTCTTCCATCACCTGAAGGTCCTGGCCGGCATCTCCACGCCCAAGATGCGCATCTCCTATTGGCGCACGGCGCAGGGCCAATCGGTGGACTTCGTGCTGGAGTGGGGCCGCAAGACCGTCGCCGTGGATGTCAAGCTGAGCGATTGCCCCCGCTACACGGACTGCGAGGGATTGGAGGCTTTCCTGAGAGACCATCCCGAGGCCAGCGGCGGGATCCTCATCCACACGGGGCAGGATATCTTGCGGATGGGGACCAGGATCGTCGGCCTGCCGTGGACGGCCTTGGCCTAGGCCGCGGGAGGGGGCGGCACGTCGAGCTTGATGTGCAGCTCCTTGAGGAGCTTGGCGTCCACCGGGCCGGGCGCGTCGCTCAAGAGGCAGGTCCCCTTGGCGGTCTTGGGGAAGGCGATGACCTCGCGGATGGAGTCCTGCCCACGCATGAGCGCGACCAGCCGGTCGAGGCCCAGGGCCACGCCGCCGTGCGGCGGCGCTCCGAAATCGAGGGCGTTGAGCAGGAGGCCGAACTGGGCGTCCTGCTCCTCGGGAGAAAAGCCCATCAGGGAGAGGATCTTGCGCTGCATGTCCCCGCGATGGTTGCGGATGGAGCCGGAAGCGATCTCCACGCCGTTGAGGACCAGGTCGTACTGGTGCGAGAGCGCGGCTCCGGGGTCGCTGTCGAGCTTGGGCAAGTCGCTGTCCAGCGGCGCGGTGAACGGGTTATGGGTGAAGGTCCAGCGCTTCTCATCGGGGACCCACTCCAGCAGGGGGAAGCGCGTCACCCAGGAGAAATGCCAGGGCCGGTCCGGCGAGAGCTTGAGCCGGGTGATGAATTCCTTGCGCAAGGCGCCCAGGCACAGGGCCGCGGCCGGCGCCTTGTCCGCGGCGAAGAACAGGTGATGCCCCGGCTTGGGCTGGAAGCGCTGCCGCAACGCCTCGAGCTTGGCCGGCTCCAGGAACTTGGCGATGGGCGCGCCGAAGGCCGAGCCGTCCCACTTGAGCCAAGCCAGGCCCTTGGCCCCCCCCTTCTTGACCAGGTCGGTGAGCTTGTCAATCTCGGCCCGGGAGAACTCGCGGGCCACGGAGAGCACGCGCACCACGCCGCCGCCGCGGGCGGCCTCGCCGAAGACCTTGAAGCCGGAGTCCTTGAAGAGCTCGGTGCAGTCCGAGAGGACCAAGCCGAAGCGCAGGTCGGGCTTGTCCGAGCCGTAGCGCAGCATGGCCTCGCTGTACTCGAGCTTGGGGAACGGGGTCTCGAGCTCGACGCCCATGGTCTCCCGGAACACGGTCTTGAGCATGCGCTCCACCAAGGAGTGCACGTCGGATTCGTCGACGAAGGACATCTCCAGGTCGATCTGGGTGTGCTCGGGCTGGCGGTCGGAGCGCAGGTCCTCGTCGCGGAAGGCCCGGGCCAGTTGGAAGTAGCGGTCCACGCCGCTGACCATGAGGATCTGCTTGAAGATCTGGGGCGACTGGGGCAGGGCGTAGAAGTGGCCCGGGTCCAGACGGGCGGGCACGATGAAGTCGCGGGCGCCCTCCGGAGTGGCCTTGGTCAAGATCGGGGTCTCGATCTCCAGGAAGCCTTCGCCGTCCAAGGCCCGGCGCACGGCCTGGCTGACGCGGTGGCGCAGGACCAGGTTCTCCAGCATGGGCGCACGGCGCAAGTCGAGGAAGCGGTACTTGAGCCGCGTCTCTTCCAGCGCCGTGATGCGCTCGTCCACCTCGAAAGGCAGGTTCTTGGAGGTGTTGAGCACCTTGATGGCCAGGGCTTTGACCTCGACCTCGCCGGTGGGGAGCTTGGGGTTCTTCATCCCTTCCGGCCGCAGGCGGACCGTACCTTCCACGCCGACCACGTGCTCGGCGCCGAGCTTGCCCGCGGCCAGGAAGGCTTCGACCTCTTCCGGGTTGACCACGACCTGGACGACTCCCGAGCGGTCGCGCAGGTCCAGGAAATAGACCCCCCCGTGGTCGCGGCGGGAGTGCACCCAGCCGGCCAGCCGCACGGTCTGTCCGGCGTGACCGGCTTTGAGGTCGCCGCAGCCGTTGGTGCGCAGGGAGGTGGGGTTCATGCGGGCAGGGGGTGGCAGAGCTCGGAGAGCCGCCGCGGGCTGCGGATGAAGTAGCGGCCGTGGTGCATGTCGAGGATCTGGGCGCGGCGCAGAATGGAGATGGCGCGGGAGAGAGGCTCCCTGGTCGTGCCGACCATGTCGGCTAACTCCTGCTGGGTGTGTTGGTCCTTGAGGAGCACTCCGCCCCGGAACTTCCGGCCGCGGCGGACCAAAGCGTTGAGCGCGCCGGAGACGCGTCCCAGCATGTTGCGGAAGAGCAGGTTCTCGATCTCCTCGTTGGCCTGGCGCAGGCGCTCGGAGACCGTGCGCAGCAGGAAGAAGCACAGCCTCGGGTCCGAGATGAGCAGGCCCTTGAAATCGGACTTCTGGATGACCACGAGCCGGGAGTCTTCCACGGCCCGCGCCGAGGCGGAGCGCGTGTGGCCGTCCACCAGCGCCATCTCCCCGAAGAGGTCGCCCGGAGCGAGATAGGCGAAGGTCTTGTGCTTCTTGGCGTAGCTGGTGAAGATGCGCACCCTGCCGGAGATGACCACGAACATCCGGCTGCCGGATTCGGCCTTGGAGAAGATGGTCTCGCCGGCGCGGAAATCCTGCTCCGTGGCGATGCGCGCGATGCGCTTGAGCTCGGCCGGAGGCAGGGCTTTCAGGAATGCGATACGCCGCAGGAGCTTGAGGTCCACGCAGTGATGGTATCTAAGTCGGGTGTCAGGCGTCAACTCGGGCAGAAGCGCTATAATGGCAGAGCCCTTCGTGCCCCGGGGCCGGTTCCGCGGGGACGGACCGCCTAGGAGACAGGCCATGCGCTGCCCGAAATGCAACAACGAGAATCCCGATGATGCGGTGTCCTGCCCCAGCTGTCACGCGCCGCTGCTGAATGGCGGCCCGGTCGTCCCGCAGCCGGTCCGGATCCAGGTTCCCCAAATGGTCGTTTTGGGCATCGCGTTGGCCACTTTGCTCATCGTCTTCGGGTTCCTGCGGCTCATCGGCGGCCGTGGGGCCCTGGAGCCCGCGGTTGCGGACTCGCCGGCCCTCAAGGAGGGCGCCTTGGACCGCGCCTTCAGCGAGGCGCGTGCCGCCGGCGGCGGCAAGGTCGTGCTCGAACGGGTCGCTTTGCTCACCGCGGCTGCCGTGGTCGATAAGAACGTCCCGAGCCAGACCTTCGGCACTTATGCGGGCTGGGTGCTCAAGAAGGCCCAGAGCGTGCTGGCCGAAAGCGGGCGGGACTGCCAGGTCACGGTGCAGGTGACTCTGCATGCCGCAGCCCTGCCCGACTTCGAGGTCTCCGCCGGGCAGGCGAAGCCCGAGGCGGTCCTGCTGCAGCGCCTGCGCCAGGAGCTCAAGAGCCTCGGCCCTCTGCATACCTCCGCGCAGGACGTGTCGTTCGCGGCCTATTTCACGGTCAATAGCGGCGCTCCCGCCGTCGCGGCCGCGGCTGAGCCCCGCCGCGCCAAGGCCGCCAAGCGCGACTGGGAGGCCTTGCGTCAGGCCTGCGCCGTGGAAATCGGGATGTTCTGCAACGATGAGAAGGCCCAGCCCAAGTCTTTGGAGAGCTGCCTGCGCGGGCATTCCCATGACCTGCTGCCAGCCTGCCGCCAGAGCCTGTCCATCCCCGAGGAATAGGGGAACTATCGTCCCACGACCTGGAACCGCTGCGGCTGGGCGCCGAGCGCCCCGTAGCGGTCCAAGGCGCGCAGGAGCTCCTCGCGCTGGGCCGCGTTGGCCGGGATGGGGCGCCCCCAGTTCGTGTCCAAGGGCAGGAAGTCGATCCCATCGACTCCCTGGGCCGTGAGTCGGACTCGGGCCGCGACGGTCAGGCGCGTCGATGGGGTCGGCGAGACGAAGAGGAAGTTCCCCAGGCTGTAGATGATGGGCTTGCCTTGATAGAGCTCCATCGGCTGGATGACATGCGGATGGTGGCCGATGAACAGGTCGGCGCCGGAATCGATGACCAGGTGGGCGAAGGCCTTCTGCACGTCGTTGGGCTCGTCGGCTTTCTCGGTGCCGCCGTGGAAGACCACCACCAGGACGTCGCAGCGGGAGCGCGCCTCGCGGATGAGCCCTCCGGCGCGGTCGTAGTCGCTGTAGGCCACGCCCGGCCTGCGCGGCCCGGCCCAAGCCGATTCCGGGAAGGTGGAAGTGAATCCCATCAGTCCCACCCGCAGGCCTCGCACCGTGACGATGTGGAGCCGCTCCGCCTCGGAACGGTCCTTCCCGCCTCCGATGAACGGCAACCCCTCTTTTCCCAGGGCCGCCAAAGTGTCGCGGAAGCCCTTGGGGCCGTAATCCATCACGTGGTTGTTGGCGATGTTGAGCAGGTTGAAGCCGGCGGCCTTGAGGGCCTCCAGGTTGCGCGCCGGCGCGCGGAAGGTCCAGGTCTTGCCCATGACCCGGATCCCGCCGGAAGTCACGGGGCATTCCAGGTTGCCCATGACTATGTCGCCGCGCAGGCTCTCGCGGACCGCGGCGGTCGGAGCCGCCATACCATCTCGCGCGATGATCTGTCCGACCGGCCCGTCAAGGCGGATATCCCACACCGCCGTCAGGATCGCCACCACGGTCTCGCTTGAGACCGTGACGGCGGCGGCCGTGGAGGCCTGTTGGGCTTGAGCTGCGCAGGTGAGCCAGAGTGCGGCACAGAGCGCCGCGCCGGCGCCGGCCGTAAGGAAATCCGTCCGGCCGGCACCTGCGGAACTTCCGATACCGCAGGCGCGTCCTAGAGGGACCATCCCTTGAGGACGCCGAGCATGGGTCGGTCGGTCTGGTCGAGGTGCAGGGGGGTCACCGAGACGCGGCCGGACGCGACCGCGGCCACATCAGTGCCCGGGAGCTTCACCCAGCGCGCCCGGCTGCCGCCCAGCCAGTAGTAGGTCCGCCCCCGGGGGTCCGAGCGCCGGCTGATGCAATTCGAATAGATGCGCTGGCCCAGGCGCGCGGCCGCCGCGCCCCGGAACCCCGCCGGCCTGGCTCTGGGGAAGTTGACGTTGAGGATGACGCCCGGGGGCAGGCCTCGTCTGAGGACCTGCCGCGCCAAGTCCCGGGCGTAGCCGGCCGAGGCCTCGTAGGAGCGCTGGCCCGGGTCCTGGGAGAAGGCGACGGCGGGCAGGCCGAGGATGCGCGCTTCCCGGGCCGCGGCCACGGTGCCGGAGTAGATGATGTCCTCTCCGAGGTTGTAGCCGTGGTTGATCCCGGAGACGACCAGGTCCACCGCGCCCTTCATCTCCCTGAGCACCCCGTAGCGGGCGCAGTCCGCCGGACTGCCGGTGACCGTGACGATCCCTTCGGCCATGCGGTAGACGCGGATGGGCTTGTGCAAGGTCAGGCTGTGGCTGTCCGCGGAGCGCTCCTGGTCCGGGACCACGGCCACGACGGTCCCCAGGTCCTGCATGGCCGCGATCAGGGGCCGCAGGCCCGGGCCGTGTATGCCGTCGTCGTTGGTGACGAGTATGCGGTATCGTTTCATGGTTGGGATATCCTTTCCACGGCGTCCGCCAGGATCTGCACCGCGGCCTCGCCGCAAGGCAGCCCCAGCCCCCCGTAGGCGCCGGACATCTCCCGCAGGGCGGTCGGCGAGGCCAGCGCGGCCCTCAGTTCTCCGGCCAGGCGCGAGTCCAGTTCCCCATCCGGCACGACCCGGGCGGCTCCGGCCGCGGCGAGCAGGGCCGCGTTGGCGTCCTGATGGCGTCCTGTGGCGTGCGGATAGGGCACGAGGATGGCGGGCTTGCGCAGTCCGGCGAGCTCCGCGACCGTGCTGGCTCCGGCGCGGCAGACCACGAGGTCCGCCGCGGCGTAGCCTTTCTCCATGGCGTCCAAGTAGGGCAGGACCTTGGCGCGCCCTCCAGGGTACCCGGCTCGTTCGTAAAGGACCTGCACCTCCGCGGCGGACTTGCTGCCGGCCAGGTGCAGGACCTGGAGCCCGCCGGGGACGGTGGATGCGGTCTCGGCCAGCGCCGCCGGCGCGGCCTGGTTGATGCCGCGGGCGCCCTGGCTGCCGCCGAAGACCATGACGGTGCGCAGGCCCGGCTCCAGGCCCAGCTCCCGACGGGCCGCGGCGGCGTCCCCCGCAGACCAGAGCGCGGGCCGCACCGGGGTGCCGGTGAGCGTCCCGGCCGCCTCACCCGGCGCAGCGGGCAGGCCGCGCAGGAGCGCCGCGCCCAAGGCGACGCTGGCGCGGTTGGCCAGGCCCAGCACCGAGTTGGACTCGTGCACCGCGCAGGGCACGCCGCGCCGCCGGGCCGCGAAGGCGGCCGGGAAGGTCAGATAACCCCCGGTCCCGACCACCACGTGCGGCTGGAAGTCGCGCAGGATGCGGCCGGCCAGGCGCAGAGCGCGGGCCAGCTTCCAGGCGAACACGGCCCAGCCGGGCCCGGGACGACGGTCCAGGCCCTGCAGATCCAGGGGCACCGCCGGGATGCCTTCGGCCTCGAGCTTGGGCAGGGCCGGGTCTCCGACGCGCACGAGCATCAGCGGCTGCCAGCCGCGCTGCATGAGGGTCTGGGCCAGGACGAGGCCCGGATAGAAATGGCCGCCGGTCCCTCCGGCCGCTATAAGGATGCGCCGCGGGGCGCTCATCGCAGCCTCGCCAGGCCCGGCCAAGGGCCCTCCTTGGGAACGGCCGGCGGCCCATGCGCCGTGTAGCGCGATTGCAGCGAGGACTGGCGCGAGATGTTGAGCAGGACGCCGGCCGCGGACATGGTCACCAGCAGTGAGGAGCCGCCGTAGGAGATGAAGGGCATGGGCATGCCCTTGGTGGGCAGCAGCCCGATGGACATGCAGGCGTTGATGAAGGCCTGCAGGCAGATGGTGAGGGTTATGCCTGCGGCCAGCAAAGACCCGAAGAGGTTGGGCGCGGCCCGGGCCACGCGCAAGCCCCGCACCAGGAGGGCGGCGAAGATCCCCAGGAGCGCCAGCGCGCCCACCAGGCCCAGCTCCTCGCAGACCACCGGGAAGATGAAATCCGTATGCGGGGTCGGCAGGTAGCCGAGCTTGAGTTGGGAGGCTCCGATGCCCTTGCCCAGCCAGCCTCCGGAGCCCACGGCCAGGACGGCCTGCTCCAACTGGTAGCTGGCATCGGAGCCGCCGCGCAGGCTGGAGAGATAATGGACGATGCGGGCCAGCCGGTAGGGATGCCGGAAGACCTCGAGCGCCACCGCGGGCACGGCCAGGGCCCCGGCGCCCAGGAGGTAGAGGAGCCTCCCCCCGCCCAGCCAGAGCAGCAGGACCGTGACGCAGAAGATCAATATCGGGGTGCCCAGGTCCGGCTCCGCCGCGATGAGCAGCAGCAGCACCGACACCACCACGCCGGGCACCACCAAGCCCCGGACCGGCGATGCGGCCTGCGAGTGTCTGCGGTCCAGATAATAGGCCAGGAACAGCACGGCGGTGTACTTGGCGAACTCCGAAGGCTGCAGAGTGAAGGGCCCCAAGGGCAGCCAACGATGGACGTTCTCCCGGGCCGGGGCCGCCAGCACGACTGCGAGGGTCACGGCGGTGATGAAGAAGACCGGCCAGACCCACTCCTTGAGCCGGTTGTAGTTGAGGCGACTGAAGTAACCCATGGCGGCCAGGCCCAACGCCGCCCACAGCAGCTGGCGCTTGAAGAAGAACCACGGCGCGCCGAACTTCTTCTCAGCCAACAGCGCGCTGGCGGAGAAGACCATGATCAGGCCGCCGACCAGAAGCACCAGGAAGAGGGCCAGCAGGGCGTAGTCGGTCGGGCTTTTGCGCCGCAAGGGTTACTTGGCCGCCTTGACCAGAGCCTTGAACTGGTCGCCGCGGTCCTCGAAGTCCCGGAACTGGTCGAAGGAGGCGCAGGCCGGCGAGAGCAGGAGCACGTCTCCGGGCGCGCCGATGTTAAGGGCCGTGGTGAAGGCGGTCTTGAGGTCCCCGCAGGGGAAGATGGGAGCCAAGCCGCTCAGGTCATCCTCCACTTTGGCCGCGGCGCTGCCTATGGTCAGTATGCCCTTGACCACGGACTCGATGAGCGGCTGCAGCGGCTTGTAAGGACTTCCTTTGTGCAGCCCTCCCAAGATCAACAGGACGTTCTTCTTCGTGAACGTGCGCAGCGCCACCATGGTGGAGTCCACGTTGGTGGCCTTGGAATCGTTGACGCAGCGGATGCCGCCCGCGGAGCCCGCCTCCTCCAGGCGATGGGGCACGCCGCGGAAGGACTTGAGGGCCTTCTGGATGGCCGCAGGCGCCAGGCCGCAGCCCAGGCTGAGCAGGACCGCGGCCATGGCGTTCTCCAGGTTGTGGACGCCGGGCAGGGAGGGGGGCGTGAAGGAGAGTTCCTTCTTGCCGGGGAGCTTGACCCGGATCTTCCCGCCCTCGACCCAGGCATGGCTGTAGGCGCCTTTCCTGCCGAAATAGAGCCGGCGGCAGCGGCAGCGGCGCGAGAGCTTCAGGACCAAGGGGTCCTCCGCGTTGAACACGCAGAAATCGGCTCCTTGCTGCTCGCCGAAGACCTTGGCCTTGGCCTCGATGTAGGCTTGCATGCTGCCGTGGTGGTCCACGTGGTCCGCGGTGATGTTGAGCAGGGCCGCGGCCCGGGGATGGAAGGAGCGGCTGTCCTCAAGTTGGTAGCTGGAGACCTCCAAGACCAGCACGTCCTTGGCCTTGGCCCTCGGCGCGGTCTCGGAGACCGGCGTGCCGATGTTCCCGGCCGTCAGGACCTGCCGGCCCCGAGGCAGCCCGCGGCGGAAGATCTCGGCGGTCAGCGCCGTGGTCGTGGTCTTGCCGTTGGTGCCCGTGATGGCGACGATGTCCGACGCGGCGCAGAAGGCTAAAGCGGTCTCCAACTCGCTGAAGACGGGAACGTGCGCCGCGCGCAGGTCCGCCAGGACGGGGGCGCTGGAGGGCAGGCCCGGGCTCTTCACCGCGAAGGCGGCCTGGCGCAGGCGGGCGCTGTGGCCCCCCCCTTCCCAGCGGACGCCCGCGGCCAAGCGGCCGAGCGCGGCCTTGACCTCCCGGCGGGGGCGCTTGTCGCTGACGAAGACCGGGAAGCCCTTGGCTTTGAGCAGGCGCGCCGCGGCCAGTCCTGATTTGCCCAAGCCCAGGACCGCCGCGGTCTTGCCGCGGTACGCCTTCGGGACGAAGCTCATCGGATCTTCAGGGAGGCCAGGGCCGCCAGCATGAGCACGATGCTCACGATCCAGAACCGCACCGTCACCTTGGGTTCGGCCACCCCGCTCAACTCGAAGTGATGATGCAGCGGGGCCATCTTGAAGATGCGCTTGCCCCGGCGCAGCTTGTAAGAGCCCATCTGCAGGATGACGGAGAGCGTCTCCACGACGAAGACCCCGCCCACGATGGGCAGCAGGAGCTCCTGTTTGACGCAAAGCGAGACCATGGCGATGATGCCGCCCAAGAAGAGGGACCCGGTGTCGCCCATGAACATCTGGGCCGGGTAGGAGTTGAACCACAAGAATCCCAGGCAGGCGCCCACCAGAGCCGCCAGCAGCACGGAGATCTCCCCGGCGCCCTCGACGTGGATGATGCGCAGGTAGGCGGCGAACTTGACGTTGCCGGACACGTAGGCGAAGACCCCGTAGGTGATGGCGCAGAAGATGATGCTGCCCGCGGCGAGCCCGTCCAAGCCGTCGGTCAGGTTGACGGCGTTGGAAGAGCCCACGATCATGAGCGCGGCCAGGACGAAGTAGAGGGCGCGCAGGTCCCAGAACAGCTCCTTGGCGTAGGGGACGTTGAGCGTGGTGGCGAACTGCGCGTTGGGCGGGACGATCGCCAGATACAGGACCGCCGCCAGGGCCGCCCCCACCTGGACGATGAACTTGACCCGCGAGGGGATCCCCCGCGGGTCCTTGAGGACGAGCTTGGTGTAGTCGTCCCAGAAGCCGACCGCGGCCAGGACGCAGGTGACGCCCAGCAGCAGCCAGGTGAAGCGGTTGTCCCAGCGCATCCAGAGCAGCGCCGAGCCCGTCAAAGTGACGAAGATGAGCAGTCCGCCCATGGTCGGGGTGCCGTGCTTGCTCAGGTGGCTCTGGGGCCCGTCCGTGCGCTGGACCTGGCCGATCTTGTGCCGGCGCAGCGACTCGATGAGGCGCGGCCCCAGCAGCAGCGAGACGGCCAAAGCGGTCAGCGCCGCGCCCCCGGCTCGGAAGGTGATGTACTGGAAGACGTTGAGCGCCCCCCAGAGGGGCTTCAGGGAGGCTAGATAGTGGAGCATCGTTCAGGGCATGGCCTGCATCTGGAGGGCCGCGGCGATATCCTCGAAGCGCATGGCGCGCGAGGCCTTGAAAAGGATGGCCTTATCCCTGGCGCAGTCGAAGCGCAGCTCCTTGAGCCAGGCCTCGGGAGTCGCGCCGTGCCGGACCTGGAAGTCGGGCTTGGCGCCGCGCAGGGCCTGGAAAGCGGGCGCCATCTCGGGGCCCGCGAGATAGACCGCATACAAGGGCAAGGTCGCCAGCCATTCCCCGAGCTCCCTGTGGAACCGCGCCGATTCCTTGCCGAGCTCCTTCATGTCGCCCAGGACCAGGACCTTCCCCTCCGTGCAGAACTCCGCGCAGAAGGCTTCGATGGCGGCGCGCATGGAGGCCGGGTTGGCGTTGTAGGCATCGAAGATGACGGAGCAGTGCGAGGCGTGGCGCATGGGCTCCATGCGCCATTGCCCTGGCCGGTAGTCTTCCAGGCCCTTACGGATGGCTTCCGGCGGGATGCCCAGGGCCCAGGCCGCGGCCGCGGCCGCGGCCGCGTCGTAGCGGGACAGGCGCCCGAAGGCGCGCAGGGCCACCTTCACGCGGTGGCGGTCGATGATGAACTCGTCAACGCCGGCCAAGGACACCCGGGCCCGCGCGTCCGTGCCGAAGGTCACGGCCCGGCTGCCCAAGCGGGGCTCCAGCCCGGCCAGCCAGGGGTCGTCGATATTGATGACCGCCTTGCCCTCCTCCCCCAGGGCCTCGATGAGCTCGGCCTTGGTCTGGAAGTTCCTCTCCATGGTCCCGTAGAACTCCAGGTGGTCGGGCCCCAGGTTGGTGATGACCGCCAGCGTGGGGTGCGCGATGCGCGCCACCTCGGCGATATCGCCCGGCTTGGAATCGGCCAGCTCGAATATGCCGTAGCGGTGCTCCCTGGTCAGCTCCAGCACGGAGAGGGGCACGCCGATCTGGTTATTGCGGTTGCCTGGGGAGGCGCAGGTCGCTCCCACGCGCCGGCAGATGCACAGGAGCATCTCCTTGGTCGTCGTCTTCCCGTTGGAACCGGTGATCCCGACCACCGGGATGTCGAAGCGCCGGCGATGATGGGCGGCCAGGGCCTGCAGGGCTTTGAGGGTGTCCGGGACGACCACGACGTGCTCCGGAGACGCGGTGGAGGGCGGCAGCCGGCCCAGGGCCATGACCCAGCCCGAGGCCTTGTCGGCCAGCTCCTTGGTGAGCAGGTCGTGGGCGTCGATGCGCGGGCCCTGGAGCGCCCAGAAGACCTCGCCCGCCTGGAGGGTCCGGGTGTCGGTGGAGATGGGGCCGACGCCCCGGACCGGGTCGCCGCGCAGGAGCTTGCCTCCCGCGGCCCGGGCCAGCTCAGCCCACGTCATGTCGAGGTTCATCTTGCCTGGTCCAGCTTGCGCAACGCTTCGCGGGCGGCATCCCGGTCGTCGAAGGCCGCGGCGCGGTCCTTGAGGATCTGAACGGCTTCATGGCCCTTGCCCGCGATGAGCACGATGTCCGCGGGTCCGGCCATGCCCACGGCCAGGGCGATGGCCCGACCGCGGTCCGGTTCAATCTTATAATTTTTTAGGCCCGCCGTCCGCAATCCGGCCTCGATGTCGGCGATGATGGCCAGCGGGTCCTCGGAGCGGGGGTTGTCGCTGGTCACCACGGCGAAGTCGCTGCGGCCGCAGGCCGCTACTCCCATGGGGCCCCGCTTGCTGCGGTCGCGGTCCCCCCCGCAGCCGAACACCGTGATGAGGCGCCGGTGCGGGACTTCGGCGAGGTGGCCCAGCACCGTCTCCAGGGCCACGGCCGTGTGGGCGTAATCCACCAGGACCGTGAACTCCTGGCCGGCCTCCACCGGCTCCAGCCGGCCGGGGACGCGCTCCAGGGACGACAGGCCCTGGAGGACCGCCTCTTCCGGAAAGCCCAAGACCAGGGCCGCGGCGGCCGCGGCCAGGGCGTTGGAGACGTTGTGCTGCGCGGCCAAGGAGATGCGCGCCGGCAGGCGCCTGCCCCCCCAGAGCATGTCGAAGCGGGTCCCGCGGGCGTCCATCTGCAGGTCCGCGGCGCCGACGGTAAGGAAATCCGTCCGGCCGGCACCGGCGGAACTTCCGATACCGCCGGCGCGGACCTGGGCTTCGGCCTGGAGGCCGTAGAGCACGATCTCGGAGCCGGCCGCGGCCCGGCGCACGGCCCGGGCGGCCGGGTCGTCGGCGTTGATGACCGCCCAGCGCCGGGGCTTGGCCGTGCCGGGCTTGGCGAGCAGTTCGAAGAGATGGAGCTTGGTCTCCAGGTAGGCCTCCCGGGTCTTGTGGAAGTCCAGGTGGTCGCTGGCAAGGTTGGTGAAGACGGCCGCGTCGAAGGAGACCTCTTCGACGCGCTTGAGCGCCAGGGCGTGCGAGGAGACCTCCAGGGCCGCCAAGGAGGCTCCCGAGTCGCGGAACCGCGCCAGGAGGCGCTGCAGCTCCAAGGACGCCGGCGTGGTGTTGGGGGCGGGCGCGATGGTCTGGCCGCCCAGACGGTAGTCCACGGTGCCGACCACGCCCGGTCTGCAGCCGGCGGCCCGGGCGATGGACTCGAGGAAGTAGGTCGTGGTGGTCTTGCCGTTGGTGCCGGTCACGCCCACGACGGTCAGCGCTCCGGAGGGGTGGGCGAAGAAATCGTCCGCCACTCGGCCCATGGCCAGGGCCACGTCGTCGACCTGGACCCAGGCTGCCGGCAGGCTCACCGGAGCGGGCGGCGGCTCGAGCTCGCTGACCACCGCGACCGCGCCGGCGGCCACGGCATCGCGCGCGTGGCGGTTCCCGTCGGTCTTGGAGCCGGGCAGCGCGAAGAACAGGTCTCCCGGCCGGACCGCGCGGGAATCGTGGCGCAGGTCTTGGACCTCGACATCGGACGGGCCCGCGACGCGCACGGCGCCGGCGTGGCGCAACAGATCGGAGAGCTTCACGGATGGGATGCGGCCGCGAGGTGGATAGAGCGGGCGGGTTCTGCCGCCACAGGGGCGTCCGGGGGAACGCCAGCCATGGTGAGCAGCCGGCGGCCGAGCTCGGCGAAGATCGGAGCGGAGACCTGGGCCCCGTAGTACTGCCCCTTGGGCTCGTCGATGACGACCAGGATGGTCCAGCGCGGCCGGCTCAGGGGCAGGAAACCGACGAAGGAGGCCATGTAGGCGCTGGTCGAGTACTTGCCGGTGCGGGGGTCCACTTTCCGGGCCGTGCCGGTCTTCCCCGCCACGCGGTAGCCGGGGATGCGCGCGCTCACCCCAGTGCCGCTCTCGACGACGCCTTCGAGCATCCGGGTCAGGGTCCGGGCCGTGGCCTCGGAGATGACCCGGCGCACGCGGACCGGCCGGCGGCAGGAGGGTCCCTCAAGGGGCCTCTCGTCGGCCGCCGGGGCGGCATCGTCGCAGACGACAGCCGGTTCGTTGAGCATGCCGCCGCCGGCCAGCGCGTTGTACGCGTTGGCCACCTGCAGGGCGCTGACCCCGATGCCGTAGCCGTAGGATGAGGCGGCCAGGACCACGCGCGTGAGGCCGGCCAGAGGCTTCATGTCCCCCGCCGTCTCGCCGGGCAGAGAGATTCCGGTCTTGATGTCGAAGCCGAAGGCGCGACTGTAGCGGTAGAAGCGCATGGCCCCGACGCGCTCGACGACCTTGGCGGCGCCGATGTTGGAGGAGCGCTCGAGTATGCCCTGGAGGTTCAGAGTGCCGGCGGGTTCGTGGTCGTGGATGACCACGCCGGGCGAGACCTCATAGGCGCCGTTCTCGCAGAAGAAGACGTCGGACTCCTTGACCAGGGATTCGTTGAGCGCGGCGGCGGCGGTCACCATCTTGAAAGTCGACCCGGGCTCATAGGTGTCCTGCACCATGACGTTCCTCAGCGGGTCGGCGGGGTCCGCGGCCATGGCCAGGATCTCGGAGGTGTCCGGGTCCAGGACCAGGATCATGCCCCCCTTGGCATGGAACTGCTTGTCGGCCTGGCGCAGGACTTCCTCGGCGTGGAACTGGACGTCGCGGTCGATGGTGAGGCGCAGGGGCCGGGGCAATTCGGCTGAACTCTCCGCGCTTTGGTAGATGGCCCGGCCGGACCCGTCGCGGACGTAGGCGAGGCGGCGCGGCCGCCCCTTGAGCCGGTCCGCGAAAGTGAGCTCCAGGCCGGAGAGGCCGTTCTGGTCGGTCCCCACCAGCCCCAGGACGCTGCGTCCGAGCTCCCCGTTGGGGTAGAACCTGCGGTAGCGCAGGCGCACGCCCACGCCGTGCTCTATGAGCCGCTGGTCTCGGAGGCGGGCCTGGGAGAGGGCGAGGAGTTCGCCGGATGCGAGGTCGTTCTTGACCACCAGGTCGCGCTCCTGTCCTTGGAGGCGGCGCGACACCTCCGTCTTGGGCAGGCCCAGCAGGCGCGCCAGCTCACCGTCCAGGGCTTGACGGTCGCGCAGCCGCGAGCGTTCCACGAAACAGGACCAGTACGGGATCGACTGGGCCAGGAGGCGGCCGCGGCGGTCTTGGATATCGGCTCGCGGCAGGGACTCCTGCATGGTGCGCAGGACCTCTCCCGCGACCTTGGATTCTATGCGGTCGTGCTGCATGACCTGCAGGTGGGCCAGGCGGAAGGTGAGCGGGGCCAAGGGCAGGAGGCAAAGCCCCGCCACCGCGGCGAGGCGTGCGTTCAGGTCCACGGCGCTGGCCTCAGGTCGCGAGCGCGCGGCGCCCAAGGAGACGCCGTGCCTGGAGGGCAGGCGTTCTCCACTCCCGCAAGACGCGGTGCGTCCGCGAGATCAGACGCTGCAGGAGGCCTGACCGCGACACTGTGGCGGTCGGTCCATCGAGGCTGCGAAAAGACTGAGGCGTGGCCAGAGACATGCCCAGACGGCCCCGGGCCTGGGCGGAGAGATTGGCCGGGGCCAGAAGGGTCTCCAACTGCATGCGCAACGCCCCGTTGGAGCAGCGCATGGCGATGATATGCTGCCGGGCGCTCTCGACGCGGTAGCCCAGACGGGTGGCTTGCACGTGCTGCCAGACCAAGGCCATCAGGAAGGCCCCGCCAGTGACCAGCCAATAGACCCGGTGGCGCTGGGAGTCCGCGTGCTGCCGTCGTCTCATAGGAATCTCCGCTGGAGCCGCGCTCGCGCATGCCAGAAGCATTCTATCATTAACTCAAAATCCTCGGTGGGAGCCCCGCCGAGTGGGCTCCCACCATATCTTTGGTGGGGACCCCGCCGAGTGAGTCCCCACCAGAACTTTGGTGGGGACCCCGCCGAGTGAGTCCCCACCAGATCTTTGGCG
>JAPLKL010000009.1:28625-41099 GCA_026388095.1 Elusimicrobiota bacterium
CCACCAGAACTTTGGTGGGGACCCCGCCGAGTGAGTCCCCACCAGAACTTTGGTGGGGACCCCGCCGAGTGAGTCCCCACCAGATCTTTGGCGAGGACCCCGCCGAGTGAGTCCCCGCCAGAACTTTGGTGGGGACCCCGCCGAGTGAGTCCCCACCAGATCATTGGCAGGCGCCCCGCCGAGTGGGCGCCCGCCAAAACGTTGTTACGCGCACCTCCTGTGGAATACCGTGCGCCAGACATAGCCGGAATTCCCGATCGGGACGATCGGCGACAGGTCGATCGTCTCCTCCCGGTCCTGCAGGAAACCTACGGCGCTGTTGAGACGCATGATCGCAGCCAGACCGACGGACGAACCGCTCAATGCCACTGGGCTTTTCATGAGAGTTTCTCCACGATCCTGAGTTTCGCGCTGCGCGCCCGGGGGTTCCGGGCCACTTCTTCGACCGAGGGGGCGATGGCCGACTTGCCCCCCGCGCTTGCCAGATAACGGCAGACGCCCTGCTCGACAAACGACGAGAAGATGTTCTTGACGATGCGGTCTTCGAGCGAATGGAAGCTGATGACGGCTATGCGGCCCCCCTGCCTCATGTAGGGCAGGACGCTTTCCAGGCCGCGGGTGAGGTTCTCCAGCTCCGCGTTGACCGCGATGCGCAGGGCCATGAAGGTCCGGGTCGCCGCGTGGGTCCGGCCGCGCGGCAGGAAACCCGCGATGAAGCTGGCCAGTTCGGTGGTGGTCGCAAAGTGGCGCTCTTCGCGGCGCTGGGCGATGGCCCGCGCGATGCGGTTGGCCGCAGGCTCCTCGCCGAACTCCTTGAGCAGGAGAGCCAACTGCTCCGCCGGCCAGTTGTTGACGATCATCCCGGCGGTCAGCGGGTTGTCCGGCGAGAGCCGCATGTCGAGAGGGCCCTCGAGGGAGAAGCTGAAGCCGCGCTCGGGCTTGTCGAAGTGCATGGAACTGATCCCCAGGTCGAAGAGGGCTCCGGCCAAGGGGAAGAACTTCTCCGCCTCCAAAACTTGGCCCAAGGTGCGGAAGTTGGCGCGAACCGCCCGGAATTGTCCGGGGTGGGCCTTCAGCCGTTCTCCGGCTGCGTGTAAGGCCTCAGGATCCATGTCCAATCCCAGGAGCCTGCCTTGGGCCGATATCTGTTGCAGTATAGCCTCGGCGTGTCCACCGAGGCCCAAAGTCGCGTCGAGGTAGAAGCCCGCCGGCTCGTTGACGAGATGGCGCAGCACCTCCGCGAGGAGGACGGGCTCATGTTCGTATTCCATGGGTTCTCTGACCAGGAAGACCGGGCGCTCCAAAGTGACGGTCATAGCTCCACGCTCTTGCTCACCGCTTGGTAAGCCGGGGCGACCTTGGCTTTCTCATACGCCTGCCAGCGGCGGGTGTCCCAGATCTCGGCGCGGTTGCCCGCGCCCTGCACCAGCACCTGGCCTTTCAGGCCGGCGTGAGACTTGAGGTATTGCGGCACGAGGATGCGCCCCGCGCTGTCGAGCTCGACCTCCGCGGCTTCGGAGAAGAACTTGCGCTTGAAGGCGCGCTCCTTCTCCTTGTCCGGCAGCGAGAAAGCCTGCAGGCCGTTCTCCACGAGGTGGTTCCATTGGGAAGGCAGATAAAGGTAGAGGCAGCCTTCCATGCCGCTGGTGACGAAGACGCTCTTGGCCTTCTCCTGGGTGAGCATCTCCCGGTACTTGGGAGGGATGCCCAAGCGGTTCTTGTCGTCGAGGGCGTATTCGTAGCGGCCGATGAGGAGGGTCACTTGCGCTCTCCCACTTTTCTACATCTCATTCCACTCATCACCACTTTGCCCCACCGGGACTAGATTGTAGGTCATCGTCCCTGTTCTGTCAAGACCCAATCGGGTCCTAGACCGGACTATTTTTCTGGGGGGGCGGCGCTACTGCTGCGGCGCGGCGGCCATCAGGCGGGAAAGGCGGTTGGTGGTGATCTCGTAGCGCCAGGCGTACTCGAGGGCCTTGACCCTGTTGTAGGGCATGCCGTAGCCTCGGTAGAGCGACTCGGTCATGGAGCGGCCCTCGCGCAGATAGCGCGAGAACTTGTAGAAGGAAGACTTGTACTGGGTGCGGATGAGGAAGCGCACCACGCTGTAGGACTGCGCGTACCACAGGCGTACCTGGGCGTCGCCCATCCCCTTGGTGGCGGCCACGCTCATGAGGTCGTCGAGGGCGAAGCCCCCCCCCCGCTCGAGGATCTCGAGGTTCTCGCGCAGCCAGACGGGCCGGGCCTGGCCGCGCTCGATCTGGATGAGGGTGGCCATCCCTTCGCTGAGCCAGAGCGGGTCCGACTGTCCGCCCGAGAAGAAGTTGTCGTAATAGATGTGGCAGAGCTCGTGAGCGAGGATGCCGGGGAGTTCCGCGCTTTCGTAAAGATAGATCTTGCGCTTGGGAACGGAACTGGCCCCGCCGGACCAGACCGGCCGGCCGGTCATGTCTCGGTAGGTGTTCTGGTTCTGGAAGAGGAAGATGAGAACCCGCTCGTCTTTGGCCCAGGGTGAGAAGGGCGCCAGGTCCAGCATGAGGTTGCCGTGGAGGTTCTCCAGGAGTTCCAGGAACTCCGGCGAGGGCGGAGCCGCCTCCGCGTAGACGGTGAAGTGGCGTGTGAACCGCTTGACGAAGCCCACGGGCAGAGGGACATCGGCCGGGCGCGGCGCGGCCACAGGAGAGTGAGCGGCGAAGACTCCCGGCTCGGACGGCGGAGGCGTCGTCTCCCTGGATGCCGGGCCGCGGATGTAGTCGGGGGCGCGGACTTCTCCCAGCGAGGAAGGCGGCAGGCCCGGCGGGGCGTCGGCGAGCGGCGTCAGGGCAGAGGGCGGCTGCACCATGGCCACCGGGGCTGCATCCGGGGCGGGCGTGCCTTCGGTGACGGGAGCGGGCGACGGCTGCGCGCCGGGCGGCAGGGCCTCGGCATGGTCCAAGGGCTCCTGCCGGAGCTCGGACTGGCTCTGCTCCGGCGGCACGCTCTGCGCGTATGGGGCCCCCCCCGGGAGCATTGAGGGCAGGGGGTTGGTGTAGGGGCTCACCACCTTGCGCATCCGCTCCTCGGCTTCCTCTTCGCCCAGGTATTGGTAGACCATGACGCCCCAGAGGCTCAGGAGAACGACCCAGATGAGGACTCGGAGTCGGAGTAGGACGTCCACGGTATTAGTTTAGCCGGTTTGCCCGGTTTTGCAAGCTTTGCTGAACAGCGCGAGGCATCGGTCCCGGCCCTCCCGGGGCAGGCGGTATGTCACAGATTTCACCCATCTCGCGGCGTGGCGCGCCAGCACGCGCGCAAGGCCCTGCTCCTCAGGGTCCGGCGCGGCGCTCTGGAAGATGAGGACGAGACCTTGGGGATCGATCAGAGGCAAGGCCAAGTCCACGGCCTCGGGCAGAGGCGCCAGGGCCCTAGCCACCACCGCATCGAAGCCTCGCTCCGGGCCGCGCGACTGCCCCTTCCCGGCCCGTTTCAGGGCCACGGTGAGACCGGGCAGGCCGGAGCGGACAGCCATCCCGTTGAGGAACCGGAACTTGCGTTCCAGGGACTCCATGAGCGTCACCTGGGCCTGCGGCCAGGCGATCTTGATGGCCATCCCGATGTAGCCGCCTCCCGCGCCCAAATCGAGTATCCTGGGAGAGGGCCTCTTGACCTCCTTAATAAGGACCCCCGCCGCGGCCAAGCCGTCTGCGACGTGCCTCAAGAGCACGACCTCCGGGTCGGTGTCCGAGGTCAGGTTCGTCTTCCGGTTGGCGGCCAGGAGTTCCTTGACATAGCGGTCTATCTGAGCGAATTGCTCCGGGCCGAGGGACAGCCCCCAGCCGGCCGCCGCGGCCTGCAAAGCGGAATCCGCATCTGGGACCGTCATGGCGCGCCTCGTCTGCGCTCTTTCTCGGACCAGACCCAAAGGATCTGCAGGTCCGAGGGGGTTACGCCGGGGATGCGGCCGGCCTGACCCAAGGTCCGGGGCGTGACGCGAGCGAGCTTCTGGCGGGACTCGAGGGGCAAGGTCGGGACGCTGGAATAGTCGAGACCCCGGGGGATGGGCACGTTCTCCCATTTGCGCATCCTCTCCGCGGCCTGCTTCTCGCGCCGGATGTAGCCCGCATAGGCCAACTCGGTCTCGCGCTGGGCTCGAGCCCTGTCCAGGGACCAGGGGGAGAGCTCCGCATCCAGACTCGTCGAGCTCCCCGCCACCGCGACCTTGTAGCGCAGGAACCTGGAGTAGGCCTCCGCCGGGATGAGCCCGAGCTGGAAGCCCTTCTCCATGAGCCGCAGGTCCGCGTTGTCCGAGCGCAGAGTGAGCCGGTACTCGGCGCGGGCCGTGAACATGCGATAGGGCTCATCCACTCCCTTGGTGACGAGGTCGTCTATGAGGACGCCGATGTAGGCCTCGTCGCGGCCGAGCCCGAAAGGCTCGAGCCCTCGGACCTGCCGGGCCGCGTTGACCCCGGCCACGAAGCCTTGGGCGGCGGCCTCTTCATAGCCCGTGGTTCCGTTGATCTGGCCGGCGAAATAGAGACCAGGGATCTTCTTGGTCTGCAGAGTGGGTTCCAACTGGGTGGGCGGGCAATAGTCGTATTCGATGGCGTAGGCGGGACGCAGGATCTCGGCGGTTTCGAGGCCCACGATCGAGCGCACCAAGGCCAGTTGGACCTCTTCGGGCAGGCTGGTGGAGAGGCCGTTGACGTAGGTCTCCAAAGTGCTGAAGCCTTCGGGCTCCAGGAATATCTGGTGGCGCTCCTTGTGCGGGAACTTGACCACCTTGTCCTCTATGGAAGGGCAGTAGCGCGGCCCGATGGATTTGATGCGGCCGCAATAGAGCGGGGCCTGGTGGAGGTTGTCCCGGATGATCCGGTGCGTGGCCTCGTTGGTGTAGGTGATGGCGCAGGCCAGCTGCCGGTTGGTGATGCGCTCGGTGAAGTGAGAGAGGGGCTTCGGCGGGTCGTCGCCGAGCTGGAGCTCGCAGCGGGAGGCGTCGATGGTCCGGGAGTTGAGGCGCGGCGGCGTGCCGGTCTTGAGGCGGCCGACCTCGAAGCCGAGGCGGCGGAGGTCCTCTGGGAGCTCGATCGACGGGGCTTCGCTGCAGCGGCCGGCCGGGAAGGTTTTGAGCCCGATGTGGATGAGGCCGTTGAGGAAGGTGCCGGCGGTGAGGATGACGGCGCGGCTCTCATAGCGGATGCCTCGGCTGCTGATCACCCCACGGAGGCGGGAGCCGTCGAAGATGAGGCGGGCGGCCTCGTCCTGACGCAGTTCCAGGCCGGGCTGCTTCTCTAGGGCCTCCTTCATGGCCAGATGGTAGAGGGTTTTGTCGCACTGCACCCGCGGGGAGCGCACCGCGGCCCCGCGGCTGCGGTTCAAGGTCTGGAACTGGAGGCCGGAGCGGTCCGTGGCCTTGGCCATCTCCCCGCCCAAAGCGTCGAGCTCGCGCACGAGCTGGCCCTTGCCCACCCCGCCGACGGAGGGGTTGCACGACATCTTGGCGATGGTGTCGAGGTTCTGGGTGAGCAGGAGGGTGCGCCGTCCCAAGCGCGCCGCGGCCAAGGCGGCTTCGCAGCCCGCGTGGCCGGCGCCGACGACGATCACGTCGTATGCGTCAGGCATAGAGGAGCGCCTTGAGGATGTCCTTGGGCACCAAGCCCAACAGGTGCAGGGTGAAGGCTACGGCGATCTGCAGGAACATGGACAAGAGCACGGCCATGAAAGCGCGCGGCAGCCGCAGCCCCGTCAGCTTGCGCAGCCCCAAGGTCGCCCAGCCCAAGAGCCAGAACCCCCCTACCACCTGGGTTCCCATGAAAAGGTTCGAGCTGCGCAGGACCGTGGCCAGGATCATGGGCGCCAGCATCACGAGACCTATGGCGTTGACGCCCAACATGAAGAGCACCACCGGCAGCACTTCGCTCCGCGTCAGCCGGCGCCACAGCGGCACGAACAGCCCTATCCAGGCTATGGTCCCCAGGCCGAGAGCCCATCTGGCGATCGTCACCGCGCGCGCGCCCGCGATCACCCGGGCCTCGGCATCGGCGCGCGCCGCTCCTGCGGCCCCCTTGGCCAGTTCGGCGATCGCCTGATTCGCATCCGCCCCGACCGTCGCATAGACCGCCATCAGGACGAAAGGGGACGCTGTCCAGGCCACTCCTGAGACCAGCCTCACCGGCAAGGAGCCCTGCCTGAACCAGACCACCAGCCCCAGCAGGAAAGCCATCCAGGCCGCCTCCAGCGGCGGCTGCCAGAGCATCACCTTGAACCAGAACATCAGGTTCTGCGCTTCGCGCGGATACGCCGCGTTCTGGTCCGGGAAATCGAAGGGCTTCATCGTGAAGAACAGCATCGTCGTCAGGGTGAAGACCGCGTAGATCCAGAAGCAGGGCGCCAGGTTCTCCTCGTCCTGGGAGGCCTGCGCGGCGCGCTCAGCCGAGAATAGGAACGTCTTGGAAAGAGTCCAGACCCGGCTAAGCATATCCCACCCTCCCCGCGTCGGCGTCATAATGCTTCAGGCCCAGGAAGCAGAAGGCCGCGGCCAGGGCCAAGGCCCCGCACGCCGTCAGCAGGGCGGGTGTGAGCCCCCAGCGGTCCGAGGCCAGTCCGATCAAGGTCGGCGAGGCCGCATCGCCCAGGGCATGGATCACCAGGATGTTCGCGGCGAAGGCCATGGAGCGGGCGTGAGGCTTCGTCACCGACACGATGACGGCGTTGATCGGTCCCATGTTGAGGAAAAGGAAGAACTCCGCGCAGAACATCGCGGCCACGCAGAGCCGCGGGGTGGGCGCCAGCAGGGCCGCGGCGGCCAAGGGCAGTCCCGCCACATAGCCCAGGCCGGAGACCCAGAAGTAGGAGCGGCTCGTCCAGCGCAGGGCCCGGTCGGCGAGCCAGCCCCCGCACAGGCTCCCCAGGAGCCCCGCGACCACCGTCATGCCGCCGAAGAGCGTCCCGGCCTCGCCCAAAGACAGGCCCCAGCGGCGGTGGAAAAAGCTCGGCATCCAGACCGCCAAGCCTCCCAAGGTGAAAGTCATGGCCGCTCCGGCCAAGGTCACGCAGGTGAAGCTCGGCACGCGGAACAAGTCCAGGTACGAGGCCACCGCCGAGCGCGGCGCCTCGGACGCCCGTGGCGCCGAACCAGGAGGTTCGCGCAGACGCAACGACCAGACCATCAGGCCCAGGCCGGGCAATCCCACCAGATAGAAAGCGTTGCGCCAGCCCCAGGCCTGCCCCATGGCGCCTCCGGCCACGTAGCCCAAAGCGCTGCCCACCGGGATGGCCATGGAGAACAGCGCCAGCACGAAGGCCCGCTTCTCCGGCGGGAAATGCTCGGCCACAAAGGAAGGCGATATGGTGCCGTAGCACGACTCGCCGATGCCCACCGCGGCCCGGGCCGTGAAGAGCTGGGCGAAGCCCCTGGCTACGCCTGAGGCGGCGGTGGCCAGGCTCCAGAGCCCTATGCCGGCCGCGATCCAGAGTCTCCTGCCCCCCCGATCCGCGAGATAGCCGATGGGCAAGGCCGCCAGCATGTAGACCACCATGAAGGCGGAGGCGAGGCTTCCGGCCTGCGCGTCGCTGAGCGCGAGATCCTTCTGGATGGCGGGCAGCAGCGCGTAGAGCACCTGCCGGTCGACGTAGTTGAGCAGGTTGACCGCCAACAGCAGGGCCAGGACCCGTCGAGCTCGGGACTCGTCCACTCAGACCTTGTAGACGGCGTCTCCCAGGCGCACCTTGTCGGCGGCCTGGATGGCGGCGGCCTCGCCGGGGGCGCCGCTCTGCACGTTGAGGTGATCGACTTGCATGTGCTCCACCTTCTGGGTCAGGTCCGTGGTATGGCCCTTGATGCGGATCGTGTCGCCCAAGGCCAGCGGCGCCTCCAGCGCCACGGCGAAGACATGCAGGTGCGAATAGTAGTTGCTCACCTTGCCCAGGAAGGTGGCGCCGATGATCTGCTGCTCCAAGGTGATATCGGCGACCGGGGTCCTGGGGGTCTCCGCTGCGGGCTTCTTGCCCTTGCCCGCCGCCGTCTTCTTGGGCTGACTGTTGGGCTTCTTCGTCGTCATGCGTCCTCCTACTTTCCTACACAGAACCGGGAGAATATCCCGTCGAGAACTTCATCCGGGGCGGCTGGACCTGTGATCTCGTCCAGCGCGGACAGGGATTCGCGTAGGTGCCGGGCAGCCAACTCCTCCCAGCGCTCCGGATCCGTGCCGATGCAGGACTGCGCGCCGGCCAGCTCGGAGAGGCAGCGCCGCAACGCCTGGTGATGGCGCTGGTGCGTGACCGTGGCGCCGGCCTCCGCGGGGATTCCCGAGTCCCGGCCCAGCCGTTCGGCCAAGAGGGACTTGAGCTCGGCCAGGCCCTCTCCGCGAAGGGCGGAGACGCGGCAGGCCGCCGGCCCCGGGACCACGCGCTGCGGCAAGTCCGCCTTGTTGAGCACGGTGATGACGGGCCGCCCTTCGGCGGCGGACGATTCCATGACGCGGCGATGCGCGGTCTCGTCGTCAGCGGCCACCGGGCGCGAGCCGTCGATGACCAGCAAGGCCAGGTCGCTGGCGCGCAAGGCCAGCTGCGTGCGCCGGAGGCTCTCCGCGTCGGCGGCGCTGCGCGCGTCGTGCCCCAGGCCGGCGGTGTCCACCAGCACCGTGGGCAGGCCGGCCAGGTCGCAGGGCTCCTCGACGGTATCGCGCGTGGTCCCTGGTTCGGCGCAGACGATGGCGCGCTCGCTGCCCAGCAAGGCGTTCAAAAGGCTCGACTTCCCGGCGTTGGGGCGGCCCACGATGCAGATGCGCAGCCCGTCGCGCAGGATGCGGCCGGTCCGGAAGCTGCCGGCCAGCTCCGCCACCGGACGTGCCAGCAGGGCCAGCCGCTCCTGAGCCTCCGCCCTCGGCAGGGGCGGGATGTCCTCCTCCGGATGGTCGAGGCAGGCCTCCAGGTGCGACAGGAGCTCCAGGAGCGGCGCGCGCAGGCGCGCCAAGGACCGGGACAGGCCGCCCTCCAACTGCGAGAGCGCGCACCGGTGCGCGAGCCTGGTCCCGGCCTGGATCAGGTCGCAGACCGCTTCGGCCTGCGCGAGGTCCATGCGGCCGCTGAGGAAGGACCTCTGGGTGAATTCTCCCGCGCGCGCCGCCCGCGCGCCGGCGTCCAGCAGGGCCGCCAGCAAGCGCTTCTGGATGTAGGGGGAGCCGTGGCAGGTGAGCTCCACAAGGTCTTCTCCCGTGGGACTCTGCGCGGCCGGATGGAAGAGGGCGACCACCTGGTCGATGCCGCCATCCGGGTCCCGGGCTTCGCACAGGGCCGCGCGTCTGGGCGGCAAGGCCCGGTCCGTCCGGCCGAGCACGACGGCGGCGGCGCGCACAGCATCCGCTCCGCTGACGCGCACGATCGCCAAGGCCCCGGCGCCGGGCGGCGTGGCTATGGCGGCGATGGTGTCGGTCGGCGGTATCGGCATCTTCATGAAGCGGCGACGGCTCCCCCTACGGCTCGCCTTCACCCCATCGAGGGGGTGAAGGCGGTTTCCGGGGCGCTTACAGCGCCCCGGAAAGTCAAGGCTATCCCCTGAGCCGAAGCACGACCTTGCGCCAGAGGCCGTCCCCCTCGGACGAGGTCATGATGTCCGGGTGGTTGGCCAAGCTCTTGTGCACGAGGCGGCGCAGGGGCGGCTCCATGGGCTGCATCCGGAAAGGCTTGCCCGTGTTGCGCACGGTCTCGACGCCCTTGAGCACCTGCGAAAGGATCTCGTTCTCCTTCTTCTGCCAGTAGTCGTTGGTGTCGACCTGCACGGCCACCGGCGTGCCGACGCGGCGGCTGACCATCAGGGTCATGAGGAACTGGAGGGACTCCAGGACCTTCCCCTCCAGCCCGATGAGCCGGTCTGCCTCGGCGGTGCGGACGTTGGTCTTGACGCGCTCCTGCTCCGGGTCCCATTTCGAGGCCACGTTGGCGTCGGTGAAGAGCATCAGCCCGAGGAGCTCCTTGAGGATCTCCTCCGAGGCGGCGCAGGCCTTGACCGGGTCCACCGGCTGAGCCGGCGCGGCCGAGCGCTCCGAGTGCTCCGAGTGCTGCACGGCCAGCGGGGCGGGTTCGGGGCGCGGCCGGGGCGGAGTCGGGGGATGCTGCGGCGCTCTGGCGGCGGGAGCCGGGGCGTGGCTGTGGGGCTCGCGCCGCGGCTCAGGCCGGGCTTGGCGGGGCGGCCGGCCGCCCGAGTTCCTGGAAGCGGGACCAGGGCGCTCGCGAACGCCGCGTGGCGCGGCTGCGGGCCTTCCCGTAGGCTGCGTCGGGGTGCCCCAGTGCTTGCGCGTGACCTTGACGCGCGCGGGCTTGGCCCCGAATCCCAGGATGCCGGACGAGGCCTCCTGCAGGATCTGGACTTCGACTTGCTCGCGGGGCAGGCCCCACTGTTTGAGGGCGTTGTCCACCGCCTCGGCTACCGTCTTGCCTTCACTCTCCATCTCTTCGATCATGGTCGTCCTCCTTGCGAAATCTTCAGGCCTGCTCGAAATGCCGGCGCAGCCCCATCTGCATCGAGGCGCTGATCATGCTGCTGGTCAGCCAATAGAGCACCAGCCCCGAGGGCGTGTTCAGGAACATGACGGTGAAGATGACCGGCATCCAGTTCATCATGGCCTTCTGGGTCGGGTCGCTGGCCGTCGCGGGATTAAGGCGGTTCTGCACCCACATGACTCCCCCCATCACGATGGGCAGGACCCGGTAAGGGTCCTTGGCGGAGAGGTCGTGCACCCAGAACATCCAAGGCGTGCCGTGCAGCTCCCAGGAGTTGCGCAGGGCGTTGAACAGCGCGATGAACACCGGCATCTGCAGCATGAGCGGCAGGCATCCGCCGAGAGGGTTGGCCCCGGACTTCTTGTAGAGTTCCATCATCTCCGCGTTGAGCCGGGAGGGCTCCTTGGCGTATTTCTGCTGGAGCCGCGCGATGTCGGGCTGGAGCTTCTTCATGGCCGCCATGGCCTTCATGCTCTTGTAGGTCAGCGGGAAGAGCAGGGCCTGGATGAAGAAGGTCATCAGCACGATGGCCCAGCCCCAGTTCCCGATCCGGGCATGGAGGAGGCCGAGCAATTGCATCATCTTCCGGGCCAGCCAAGAGAAGTAGCCGAAGTCGATGGCCCGCTCCAGCCCGAAGGGGTAGCGCGAGAGGCCGAGCTGGCCCTTGGCGCCGAAATAGTACGGGATCTCCCAGTCGCGCTGCTCTCCGGGAGCGATGACGACGTTCTTGGCGCGCAGGACGACCTGCGGGGGCAGGAAGCTTTCCACCGCGTCGAAATCGCCCTCGGCCGGTACGGCGGCGGCCAGGAAGTAGCGGTTGTCCACGCCGACCCAGCGGTAGGGGCCCGCGTGCTCGCCGGGCTGCTTGAAGACCTCGACCTTGCCCTGCAGCCCCTTGTCGCCGAAGAGGAGGCCGGCGGCCCTCCAGACGCTGTGGTTCTCCTTCGCCTCGCTGGGCACCGTGTCCAGGCCGGGGCCGATGTTGAGGGTCCAGGCGCCGCCGGCCAACGGCTGGCCGGTGGGGTTGCGCAGGCTCACCCGGATGCGGGGCAGCTTACCGGGCGTCTCGGGCAGGAACTCCTTGATGATTCTCATGCCGTCGGGCCGCACCGTCGCGTAGCGTCTCCCCTCCCCCGAGGGCTCGGGCCGGAAACGGAGCTTCGGCCAGGTGGCGAAGAATCCGGGTCGGGGCTCCGGGATGAGTTCCACCGTGCCCAGGGGCCCGCGAAAGCGGCAGCTCACGATGGCCGCTCCGTCGGGATGGACCTTCAACTCGGAGTCAGGAGCGGGCATGCCTTCGGCATCGGCTTCCAGGGCCGTCCGGTCCACGGCCGCGACCGGGCCGGCGGCGGCCTCCGGGGCGGTCGTCTTTCCCGGGAGAGCGGGACGGCTGTTCTCCCCCGCGAGCGCCGACGCATCTCCTGATGGAGCTCGGGGCGTCGGCGCTCCCGCGCCGACGACGGACGTCGCGGTACTGGCTGGCTGGACCGGCTTGACGTAGCGCTTCTCGATGACGCCGAACCAGAGGGCGTAGATGCCTATCGAGAGAGTCACGGCCCAAAGCAGATTCTTGTCCATTTAGGGTTCGCCTTTTATATCGGGAGTTGGGTGGGAGGAACGGGGTCGAGTCCTCCGGGATGGAAGGGGTGGCAGCGGGTCAGCCGTCTGAGCGTCAGCCAAAGGCCGCGCCCGCAGCCGTGTGTGAGCACGGCCTCGCGGGCGTAATCCGAGCAGCTGGGATGAAAGCGGCAGGAGGGCGGCAGCAAGGCGCGCCCCGTCTTCTGGTAGACGGCCAGCGCCGCCAGGACCAGAGGCTTCACGGCCTGTACACCCCGGCCTTGCGCGCCAAGTCCAGTATGTCCCGCTGCGCGTCGGCGAGACCGTCCCAGCGGCAGCCGGGCCGCAGATACACGACGAAATCCCCCGGCTCGAAGCCGCCGCGGTTGAGACGGAAGCATTCCCGGACCAGCCTCTTGAGACGGTTGCGTCGGACCG